>JAEZAY010000226.1 GCA_023427575.1 Bacteroidota bacterium
TCCTTATTCAGTTTCTGATTACTGATTCAATAGACAATCAACCGTATTAATCCCGGGTTTTGAAAATAAACCCGGGATTAGCTACGCCGGTATTCATTCCGATTTTCATTTTTTCGTACCCTCCCGATAACAGTTAAAGCCCTTCGGAGCGCTGGAAAAAAATTAGCAATTTATTGCAGCGAATAAACTGTTTATCAGGTCTTAAATTCAATCCGGTTAGTTTGCGTCTTTGCTAAATCGTTTTTAGGTCCAAATAAAAATTGATCAGGCAAAGTCTTCAGTTCATACCCTTCGAAAATTGTTTTTTTCCTACTCTAAATGCTCAATGTTTGCATGATGCAGGCATCTGACTTCTGTAATCGCGGGAGTCATTCGGTTTCTTTTTTGTCGACTCATCTACTTTAAACCAACAACGCTTACGTATGGAAAATTCGACTTTTTTCTCAAGGGCGGGGAGCTTAAGCATCTTATTGCTTTTCCTGTCACTCATCAGTTTTTCACAGGCCCGGACGGTTACCGGAAGAGTAACTGATCCGCAAACCAATCTTCCGGTAGCGGGAGTAACGGTTACGGTTAAGGGAACAAACGTGGCCACGCAAACGAATGCTGAAGGCAACTATTCCATTGAAGTGCCAGCAGGCGCTTCCGTACTGACCTTCAGTTTTGTGGGTCATCAAACGCAGGACCTAACCATTCCTCAAAGCAATTCTTTAAACCTTACCCTTATCCAGGATAGTCAGTCTCTGGAAGATGTGGTAGTGGTTGGATATGGAACCGCCCGCAAATCGGATCTTACCGGATCCGTCAGTTCCGTAAAAGCTGCCGAGCTCCAGGAAAGACCAGCTGCATCGCTGAATCAGGCCCTTGCAGGCAGGATGCCGGGAGTACAGGTTAATACCAATTCCGGTCGCCCGGGTGGTCAGACCAATGTCCGGATCCGCGGATTCAGCTCCATTCAGGCTACCAGCAATCCGCTTTATATTGTGGACGGGGTAGCCCTGCCAATTAACACCCAATCCAGTAACAGTAATTCCATCGACTATATCAACCCCAGCGATATAGCCTCCGTGGAGGTTTTAAAAGATGCATCAGCCACCGCCATATACGGTGCGAGAGGTGCAAACGGCGTTATCCTTATAACCACCAAAAGAGGTAGCAGAACCGGTGGCCGAATTACCTACGATATGGATCTCAGTGTTCCCACAATTGGTCCAAACCGGGTGGAAATGCTGAATGCAAGAGAATACCTGGAAGTGGAAAACGCCACTTACGATAACATTAAAGTGTATGACCCCGCCGGATGGACCGCGGGCAACTACAGCACATTGATCGATCCAAGGGAAAAAAGGAAAAACCTGCCCCGTTTATTTGATGCAAACGGAAATCCGCTGTATGATACCGACTGGCTGAAAGAAGCCACTCAGAATAAGTTATCGCAAAACCATCAGGTAAGTGTTAGCGGCGGAAATGCGGAAAACAGCTTTGGAGCCTACCTCGGTTACAGAGATGATAACGGGCTTCTGTTGAACTCATATCTCAAAAGATATTCCGCCCGTTTTGTTTTTGATTCAAAAGTGAAAGACTGGCTGAAGATCGGCGGTAACCTCGGTTATCATAACCAGGAGGAAAACATCGTGGATCAGGGAACCGGCGGATTGAATTCTGTTCGGATGATCACGGAAGCATTTCCGTTTCTTCCAGTGAAATATCCCGACGGCACCTGGGCCGAGAATTACCATTACCCAGGAGCAGAGGGTGGTTCTAACCCGGTTCATATCTTAACCGACCGCAAACTCCTGTATAATACCCAAACTACACTCGGCGACCTTTTTGTAGATATCGACCTTGCTCCCGGATTGCAGTTCCGCAGTCAGTTGGGCGTAAATATCGTTACCAGGGGTCAGCGCGATTACAGCGGTCGAACGCTCGACCAGATCTCCAGAAACCAGAATGGTACCGCCGGTCAGAACAATAGCCGCGAAAACTTCTGGTCTTCCGAAAATTACTTTACCTACAACAAAAAAATCGGCGACGATCATAACCTGAACGCGATGGTCGGACTTTCCTGGCAGGAATCTCAATACACATTCTTTAGCGCCAGCAGTCAGAATTTTTCCACCGACTTTTTCGAATACAATAACCTGGGTGCCGGTAGCCAGCAGAACGCTTCCAGCTCAAACCGTTCCAGGTTCTCGCTGAACTCATATTTCGGCAGAGTGAACTATTCTTTCCGTGAAAAATATCTGTTTACGGTAACCGGCCGGGCGGATGCTTCTTCCAAATTCGGTGAAGAATTCAAATGGGGATTTTTTCCATCCGCTGCAGTGGGCTGGAGAGTTTCCGAAGAGGATTTCATGAAAGATGTGGACGTCATTTCCAATCTTAAATTGCGCTCAAGCATCGGTGCAACCGGTAACTCGGAGATAGCGCCCTATCTTTCACTGCCCTTACTTGGTTCTTATACCGGTATTATTAATAATACCCGCGTAACCGGTATTGGTACCAACAGACTGGCTAATCCGGATTTGAAATGGGAAAAGACCACGCAGTTCGATATAGGACTTGAACTCGGATTGCTCAATAATCGGATCAGTATTGAAGCCGATTATTACTACCGGAAAACAACCGACATGCTGCTGAATGCACCGGTGCCCACTTCCAGCGGTTATTCGGTGATAGCCCGGAATATCGGCAGTATGGAGAACAAAGGTTTTGAATTTGCCATCAATACCGTAAATATTCAGAACAGCGATTTCGCATGGACTACCTCCTTTAATATTTCCCTGAATAAAAACAAGGTCCTATCGCTGGCTACACCGGCTGATATTTTTGGACTTGGCGGCCCGAACTTTACCAACCAAACCAATATCATCCGCGTGGGTGAATCGGTAGGTTCTTTCTGGGGTCTTACCAGGCTTGGGGTATGGACAGAAGCTGAAAGAGCCGAAGCGGCAAAATTCAGCAGCTACCGCGGTGGTAAGCCCATTCTTCCCGGCGATATCAAATACCTGGATGTGAATGGCGATTATATCATCAATGATGCCGACCGTTCCATCATCGGAAATGGTAATCCAGATGCATGGGGATCATTCTTCAATACATTCCGTTATAAGAATTTCGAGTTGTTACTCGAGTTCCAGTATGTTTTTGGGAATGATATCCTGAACATGACCACTCACTCCGGCGAAGACCGCCAGGGCATTGCAAACAGCTACAAAACCGTACTGGATGCTTATGATCCGGTTAAGGGAATCGACAACGCTGAAATTGCCGCCATTCGTGATACCAGGGCCGGTTATGTAACGAACGTGGATACCCGCTGGGTTCAGGACGGTTCTTTCATCAGAGGAAAAAACCTGTTGCTGAGCTATAATTTCCCTTCTGAAGTGTATGAAAGACTTCGTTTAAACAGGCTCAGAGTGTATGCGTCCGTTCAAAACTTCATGCTGATCACCGATTACAGGGGCAATGATCCGGAAGTGACCACTTATGGAAACGCATTTGCACAGGGGCAAACTTTCTTTGATTATCCAAAACCAACCCTGTACTCATTTGGTATCAATATCGGTCTATAATTATCAACTGAAAAGATTAAATCATGAAGAAAATCCATATAAAATTGTTCAGCAAAACCCTGCTTTTGGCGTCGGTGCTGATAATTTCAGGATGCAGTAAGTTTTTAGATGAAACGGATCCTACCAATTTAACAGAAGATACCTATTTCACTTTACCGGAACATGCGGAGGCCGGTATTGCGGCGGCATATGCGCAAACCCGGTTTATAGGAAATGGTGCCGGGATCTTTGTACAAAACTATTCGATGATCGAAATGCTGAGTGGTACCGCCCGAACCGAAACCGGCCAGAACTCGGATCTCAATAACATCATCGGATTGGGTTATAATGGCGACAACCTGCTGATCCGGCAATGGTGGAACGGTTTGTATAGTGTGATTGCACAAACCAACCTGGTGCTGGCAAGAGTTCCCGCTATCGATCCAATGGATGAAAACCAGAAAAAGCAGATCCTGGGCCAGGCCAGATTTTTACGGGCATGGGCCTATTTTTATCTGGTAAGAATGTGGGGTGATGTTCCTCTGATCATTGCGCCGGTAAATGCTGCTTCGCCGGAATTGCTTCCAACCAGAACACCCGCCGCGGATGTATATGCGCAAATTGT
>JAEZAY010000264.1 GCA_023427575.1 Bacteroidota bacterium
ACGATCAGAAAAAAAGACCCTGGTATAAAAGCATTCCGTTTTGGCTTACATTATATGCGCTTGCCTGGTGTTATATTTACTGGAGGTTTTGGTAAGAACCGGATAAAGGATTGAGATGATAATTTACATTTGAGCAGCGTCAGATCATCCTGAACAAAAATGAATAGAGCGAATCTGATTTAAATCTTTGCATTCGATTAACCGCATAAATCCAGCGCTAAAATTTGCTTATGAAACTTTTGTTTGCCTGTTTTGCATTCTTATTGATCAATAACCCGCTCATTGCGCAGCAATTTGCAGGAAATGATAAAAAGCCGGAAATAAATCCGGATCTGCTGCGCCGCCAATGGAATTCCCGTTGGATCAGCTCAGCCGATAAATCCCAGCGCGACTATGGAATTTATCATTTCCGCAACAGTTTTCAATTGGAAACAAAGCCCGGCAGATTCATTGTGCATTTATCCGCAGACAACCGTTACCGTTTCTTTGTTAATGGAATTCCGGTTTGCAGTGGCCCCGCACGCGGCGATTTATACAACTGGTATTTTGAATCGGTAGATATTGCGCCTTACCTGAAACAGGGTAATAATACCCTGGCGGCATTGGTCTGGAATATGGGTACCCTGGCACCGGTAGCCCAGATCTCCAATCAAACCGCTTTTGTGATTCAGGGAGATTCTGAAGCGGAAAAGATAGTCAACTCGGGACCCAATTGGAAAGTGATCAAAAGCACTGCGTATGAACCCTGCTCGGTTGATAATATGGCCCGGCTGCGGGCTTATATGGTTATCGGACCCGGCGACCGGGTGGATGGATCGGCCCATCTCTGGGGTTGGGAACAACCCGCTTATGATGATAAGTCATGGCCCCAGGCCGCGGTGGTCGCAACTCCTTCACCGGTGGGAACCGGATCCGATAATCAGTGGACTTTAATTCCGCGAAACATTCCTTTGATGGAAGAAACCATGCAGCGCATCAATACAGTGCGTCGCTCCAGTGGAGCTACCATTTCATCCGATTTTCTTACCGGCAAAAAACCACTGGTGATAGCAGCTAATAAAACGGTTAGCATTTTGCTGGATCAGCAGTTTAATACCGTGGCCTATCCCGAACTGCTGGTGAGTGGCGGAAAAGGTTCTTCGGTTAAGCTAACATATGCCGAAGCATTGTTTGATGAAAAAAGACAAAAAGGAAATCGCGATCAGATCGAAAACAAAGAGATCATTGGCAACTATGATATTTTTTTACCCGATGGCGGACAGGGGCGTTTATTCCGGCCGCTCTGGTTACGAACTTACCGTTATCTGCAGTTGGAGATCACCACTGCTGCCGAGCCGTTGACCATACAGGATTTTTATGGAAAATTCAGCGCCTATCCCTTTGAAGTAAAAGCGTCTTTCACAAGCAATGATGCTTCGCTGAAACCACTATGGGATGTAAGCTGGAGAACAGCAAGGCTATGTGCCGGCGAAACCTATTTCGACTGTCCGTATTATGAGCAATTGCAGTATGAAGGCGATACCCGGATACAGGCCCTGATTTCATTGTATGTATCGGGCGATGATCGCCTGATGCGGAAAGCCATTATTGATTTTAATAATTCCCGCGTACCCGAAGGACTTACCCAGGGCCGGTTTCCAAGCAACCGGCTTCAGTTGATTCCTCCATATTCGCTGATCTGGGTGTCGATGATTTATGATTACTGGATGCACCGGAAAGACGATGAATTTTTGAAACAGTTCCTGGTTCCCATAACCGGGATCCTGAACTGGTATGAACAGAAGATAGATAAGGAAAAGAAGATGCTGGGCCCAATGAACTGGTGGAATTTTGTGGATTATACCGTGGCTTTTAATGACGGTGTTCCTGAAGGCGCAAACGATGGAAATTCTTCCGTTATCACCCTTCAATATATTTATGCCTTAAAACATGCAGCGGAGCTTTTTAATGCGTTTGGAAGAGAAAACGATGCCGCTCATTATGCAAAACTTGCGGACCAGTTAAACACAAATACCTACAAACATTGTTTTGATAATGGTCGCGGACTAATGGCTAATACTCCTGAAAAAAAATCTTTCAGTCAGCATGCAAGCTTACTGGCGGTTTTAACCGGCGCTATTCCGGCCAGCGATGAAAAAGCGGTTATGACAAAAGTGATCAGCGATCCAACGATCGGCCCTGTTACCTTTTATTTCCGCTTTTACCTGAACCAGGCTTTAAAAAAGGCCGGGATGGGAAACCTTTATTATCAGCAGTTAAGTCCATGGCGCGAGATGTTAAAAATCGGACTGACCACTTTCGCTGAAACGCCTGAACCGGCAAGATCCGATTGCCATGCCTGGAGTGCCAGTCCGTACTATGATTTCCTTGCAACCATTGCCGGAATTGTTCCGGGAAGCCCGGGATTTTCAAGCGTTATAGTGGCGCCCGCAATGGGTGAGCTGACAGAAGTGAATGCAAGCGTTCCGCATCCCGATGGAGCCATCACGGCGAATTTAAAAAGGACAGGAAAATCGGGAATCTCGGGAACGGTGAGTCTTCCGAAAAACGTCAGCGGCAAATTTATCTGGAATGGAAAAGAAATCGCTTTAAAAGGCGGATCACAATCGGTTGCAGTGAAGGATTGAAGAAATTAGTCAACCCGGTCATCATTGGTGTCCGGGTAAAATGTATTCCCCGGGCCTCGGAAGAAATCCGTTAAGAAAATTGAAACGGACGGTAGGAGAATGTGCTAATGTGCCAATGTGATAATGTGGAATTTGCTAATATCCCAATTGAAACCGACGGCGTTAAGTAAAAATAAGTCACAGCTAAAGTATATAACTGTCCTGATTTGAATTTGCACATTTGCACAACATTGGTGTCCGAGTAAATGTATTCCCCCGGGCCTCGGAAGAAATCCGTTAAGAAAATTGAAACGGACGGCGTAAAATAAAAACAATTGTTACCGAAGCTCGGAAATAATCTTTAGCTCGTAAGTCCTACCACTGCTGGGTCTGTAAATTAAACTGTGTCAGAAAATAATTTTTATCGGGTTTAAAAGAGGCGGTGTCGGCTCCATCCAAAGAGCAAGGCGCCGCCTCTTTTAAACAGCGCTATTATAAATAGGTCTTC
>JAEZAY010000265.1 GCA_023427575.1 Bacteroidota bacterium
GCCGGAAATAGGAGGATAAACAAAACCCGCAAAAAATGCAGTCAGACAGGACTCCCGACTGCAGGCTCAATCCCTTTTCACGGAACCCGGTTATTGTTTCAGTTTCTAAAAAAAGGGCGGGGGTGCCCGGACAAGAAGGCCTTAATTATCTGGCTCCGGCTTTTTCCAGGATCGAGACCATCTCTTTATAGTTTCGCCGCCGGGCATGGGTTAAGGGACTAACTCCTTCGCCATCGGCGATATTTACATCCGCGCCGCCGGCAATCAGTAGTCTCAATACTTCCTGGTGTTTTTTGCCGCCATCACTTAAAATAATGGCCTCCAGCAGGGCCGTCCAGCCCAATTTATTGATATGATTTACCGGGTAGTTCTTATCAGACAGCAGCATTTTTATTACTTCGAGATGACCTTTTTCACAGGCGGGGATCAGGGCGGTTCCACCATACCGATTGTAGACATGGTAGTCGGCGCCGGCCTTTAAGCACATTTTTACGATCTCGCTAAAACCGCTGGCGCCTGCATAGAGAAAGGGTGAATTAAGAATCCGGTCCTGGGCATTTACATTTGCTCCGGCATCAATTAAAACCCTGGCTGCTTCCAGATGATTGCTGTAAGCAGCTACCATCAGGGCGGTGCGGCCTTCGCTGTCTTTAGCTTCCAGTTCAGCGCCCGCATCAAGAGCAGCATGAATAGCCATCGGATCATTTTCCTGAGCAGCTTTATGCAATTGAATAGAAATTTTTTTAGATTTTGGTTTTTGCGCCTGCGAGCAGGATGATGTTGTCAATCCCATGGCAGACAGAAATAAAGCAAGCGCCGTAAAATGGATTCCGACCCCCATGCTGCAAAACTACGCAGTAATCGCCAAGATCCGGGGTTCAGGGGCATCGGGATCTTTAAGAATTATTCCGGAGCCCGATAAAAGGAAGAAGTTTTTCGCGCTAAGAAGAAAAGAAAAGAAAAGCAAAGCAAAGCCTGCCTAGAATGTATCCTGGACTCCCGACTCAATCACTTTTCTCCGGGCCTCGGAAGAAATCCGATAAGAAAATTGAAACGGACGGCGGTGATAATGTGCCAATGTGCCAATGTGCTAATGTGGAAATGTGATAATTTGATAATGTGATAATGGGCGAATTTGCAAAATGGAACGGACGGCGTAAAATAAAGACAAGTCACAGCTAAAGAATATAACTGTCCGGATTTGAATTTGCACATTTGCACATCATTGGTGTCCGGGTAAAATGTATTCCCCCGGGCCTCGGAAGAAATCCGTTAAGAAAATTGAAACGGACGGCGTAAAATAAAAACAGTTGTTACCAGAGCCCGGAAATGTTCTGTAGCTCGTAAGTCCTACTGGCGCTGGGTTATATTTATTCGCTGTGACTTGTTTTTATTTAGCCGGAAGTTTCAATTTTTAGGATTTATTCCGGAGCCCGATTTTTTTGCTCTATTTTTTTTCTAAAAAAAAGTGGAAAGGGTCATTTACAATGACTGCGCGTAACTTATTGTTGATACTGGTTTCGGGTGAATGGAAAATTCTTATCCGGACAGCAATGATGTGAAAATGTTCAGTGATAGAAAGGCCAAACCGCGCAGGGTTTTTTTCCTTCTTCTGAAAATTAGCAGGAATTGACAAATCCTTTTTTCGGTTAGATCTTTTTTTTGAGCTTTCATCCCGCATAAAGAATAACCATTTAGTCATGAATCTGGAAATACGTATTATGAAAAGAGTTACCTGTTTTATTTTTTTCTTCATCCACATTGGCATTAAAGCCCAGGAAGTTCAGCTTAAAAAAATGGACAGCTTGTTTTTCTTATTGGAAAAATCCGGCAAAGCCATGGGAAGCCTTTCAGTTTTTCAAAATGGTGAGAGTATTTACCAGAAAGCAATTGGTTATGCCGATGTAGACAGGAAAATAAAAGCAACAGCCACTACTCAATACAGGGTTGGTTCAATATCTAAATTGTTTACTGCCACGCTTGTCATGCAATTGGTTGAGGAAGGAAAATTATCGCTGCAAACCAAACTTTCTGAGTTCTACCCTCAATTGCCGAACGCGGATCAAATAACGGTTCAGCAACTTCTTCAACACGAAAGCGGTTTGTTCAACATAACAGAAACTCCTGATTTTAAAGAATGGATGAGAAAGGAAAGAAGCAAGGAAGAATTGTTGGCCCGAATAATTAACAATGGAAGCAAATTTCTTCCCGGTGAAAAAGCTGAATATTCCAATACAAATTATATCCTGTTAACATTCATTGTGGAAGATGTTGAAAAGAAAAGTTTTCCCGAAATACTGAATAAAAGAATTATTAAGCCCCTTCGGCTAAAAAACACTTACTACCTGAAGTCGACGAAAACCGGGAAAGCCGAATCAAAGTCATATGAGAAAGACAGTGTTTGGACTGAACTTCCGGGAATTCACCTGAGTATTCCCCGGGGCGCGGGGGCGATAATCTCTACTCCGGAAGATTTGAATCAGTTTATAAACCATCTTATTAAAGGAAAACTGGTTTCTGAAAATACCATTTCGAAAATGAGGGAGATCAATAAAAAATATGCAATTGGATTGAATCCTGTTCCTTTCGTAGAAGGGGTAAAAATGATCGGCCATACAGGAGGGATCGATGCATTTAAATCCCTTTTGGTATACCTCCCCGAACAGGAGATGTCGGTTGCTTTTACTTTTAACGGAGTCGACTATCCTTTCAAAAATATAGTAATGGGAATTTTTAATATTTTATTAAATAAAAGCTATGATTTGCCAAAATTAGAACCGTAATACTGGCGAAACTCCGACTGGATATTATTTAGTCATTGTTATCCGGATATAATGTATTCCACCGGGCCTCGGAAAAAACCCGTTAAGAAAATTGAAACGGACGGCGGCGATAATGTGCCAATGTGCCAATGTGATAATGTGGAAATTTGATAATGAGATAATGTGGAAATCATTGCTGTCCGGGTAAAATGTATTTCCCTGGGCCTCGGAAGAAATCCGTTAAGAAAATTGAAACGGACGGCGTAAAATAAAAACAGTTGTTACCAGAGCCCGGAAATGTTCTGTAGCCCGTAAGTCCTACCCCTGCTGGGTCTGTAAATTAAACTGTGTCAGAAAATAATTTTTATCGGGTTTAAAAGAGGCGGTGTCGGCTCCATCCAAAGAGCAAGGCGCCGCCTCTTTTAAACAGCGCTATTATAAATAGGTCTTC
>JAEZAY010000307.1 GCA_023427575.1 Bacteroidota bacterium
ATTCTACACGTTAGTTATTTTGGTATTATACAACTCCGTTTTTAATAATCCAGTAACTGCCCAATGTAACTGTGCCAATGGTGAGCCGGCTTCGGAATTAAGTTATACCGTTGTAATGCCTCCCACAGCATCTGCTACAACCATATCCTTTCCCCGGTTCGACATGGCCATGGGAACGCTGAGCTGCGTTATCCTCCGCGATACGGTGACCATGTTCAGTACTCTGGGAATCCGAAACCTCGACCCCTACAGCCTCGAATACAATTTGCTTCTTATCCTTGGAAATTCGATCACCGGGCCGGGTATCAGCATCAGCAATTCCGGACAAAGACCATACGGACCAGATCTTCTGGGTGGGAACGGAACCCCCACCGACTCTATTAGTTATGGACCGGATACCCTGATAAACGGGGTCATCAATGCGCGCACCAATCTTTCGAATATGGTACCCTATTACGGAAGCAGCGGCACAGTAGACTTCAACTATTCTACCAATGGAGGGGCCGTTTCAACCGGGGGCGGCACAAACTTTTCACAGGTGATCAGAACGCAGTCGTATGGAGTATTTACTCTTAGCTACTACTGGTGCCCGCCTGATATCCTTTCCCGTGGATTCCGGAATTTTGATCTTACTACGGATTATGATAAGATAAAACTGCAGTGGAACATCGACAATGAACAACCACACACAAGCTATGAAGTGGAGTTTAGCACCGACGGAATTCATTTCAGCGGAACCGGCGAAATTTTAAGTACTTCTCCGGGCGGCAATTACCAGCATACCATTTCTGCAGCAAATACAAAAATTCAGTTTATTCGAATTAAACAAACGGATGCCAAAGGAAGAGTAACCTATTCTGTTGTCCGATCCGTTGTACCGGCCCGGACAGTATCCTCAGTATCCGTCTATCCGAACCCGGTAACGAACCGCATCAATGTACGGTTCCCGCAAAATCTGAGCGGTGAACATACCATTGAACTATATAATGCCAACGGCCAATTAATGCTACAACGGAAAAAAATGCTCTCCAATCAGGGTGAGATTTCCCTGGATCTGAAATCAAGACCAGCCTCCGGACTTTACTACCTGCGGATCAGTTCAAGAGAAAAACCGGGAAAAATCTCCAGTACCACTATCAAACTGTAAAGCCCGTAACATTAAAGCTTTCTATAACTATCATGCATAAGCGAGTGCTTAGCTTAAATGCTCTTTCATAAACGGAAGGGCATTTTTCTGTAATCATCGCTCGGCCGGATGGTACCTGCGGGCAGCGTTTTTCCAAACATCTTCCGGATAAAAATAAACCTCCCGGAATTGCCCATCCAGGAATAAATCAGTCTGATCATTGAAGTTTCGGGACTCGCGGTTAAAAGACTGACCACCGGCAGAAACAGCCTTTGCTTTTACTTTTTTACCAAATTCAACGGCTGCAACGAAACTGTTTCCGGCAACGCCATACATCTTATAGGTACTGTCGTACACTGCTTCAAATGAAGGAAGGCATCCGAAAAAAGAAGAAGCAAGCGATACGGGCGAGCTCGGTTTACGGTCGTCGAACCTTGCGAAAAGTTTTCCATCAGGGCGTTGAAACCGCACAATCTCACCATAGGGAATTTTCCAGTTGCCATAGGCAGATTCCAGTTCGCGGATAACGGTGAGTAGTAACTGCAATTGAGTTTTGCCATCTGTTCTCCGGATACAGGCGCCTAATAACCGAAGCTGGTCATTCTCCGGTTCGGCATGGCGAAATGCATGACTGAAGATTTTATATGCCCATTCCGAAGCAATGGTAAGGGCCACCGATTCTTTGTCGGCATATTTATTCCAGGGGCGCAGAAATTCGATGGCTTCATGCAAAGGGGCATACAGGGAATCGGTTCTGTTTAGTTTATCGTAGGAGGCGATGAGTGGCGGTAATAATGTGTCGAAGGCAGACAAATACCGGTCGTACCCAATGGCGATCAGTTTATCAATGCTTATTGAATCGGTTTCGGAAAGTAATTTACGGGCCCGTGCAGAGCGGAAGTTTTCCCCATCGGGAGCCATGTAGGCAGGAAAAGCCGCCGCATTCAGGGTTCCGCCTTCTGTTGCAAAAAAAGGGCTGCTGTTACAATTCTGTAACCAGCCTGAAACCGGATCTTTCCAATGGATCAATTCTTTCAGCTCATGTTTCCCCATCCAGTCACCGGCACTGGTCCGGCCGTCGATCGGCTTTGAATAATCAAGATTTCCTTTGCGTCGGGGAATGAAGTTGCCATGCCAGTAGGCAATGGTGCCGTTTCTGTCGGCAAACATGGTGTTGCAGGTACTGTTCCCACTCATCCGCATCAGGTTTGCAAAAGATTCGTATCCATTGGTCTTCATTCTTTTCCAGGACTGGACAAGCCCATCGTATGACCGGTTTTTCGCGCGCAGGCTCATCCACTTGCCTTTCCTGCTTCCCACCACCGGACCCCGGTGTGTGTAATAGGCTTTTACTTTTATGGTCTCCATTTTACTTTCAGTTCGCACCCGAAAAAAATGGTCTTTTGTTTTCATCCGGTACAGGGAATCTTCAAACTCATAAAAATATTCACCGCCCGATTCCTGCACCGATTCCTGATAAAGATCCGCTGCGTCGGCCATGGTAGACGTATGTGCCCAACCGTTATATTCGTTAAAACCCTGATAAACGAAGAACTGCCCCCAGGTAACGGCGCCGTACGCATTCAGGCCTTCTTCGCTGTTGAGATGCGATTCGGTTCGGAAATAAAAGCTGACATGTGGATTTATATACAGCAGGCTGTTACCGCTGGCCGATTTCGAAGCTGCAATTGCAAATGCATTTGAACCATTGGCCGGGGTTTGATGCCATGATACTTTTTCTGCAAACGTTTCCCCTATTGCTGTGCCATACATATCTTTCATATCCTTCAGAGTAAGCCCGCCAGTCTGTTCAGAAACATAGGCTCCATCGGTAAACAAAAGCGGATACCAGGGTTTGAAGTTGGTCAGCAACCTGGGTTTTACGCGCGGGTGTTTTAGCAGGTAATAATTAATCCCGTCGGCAAAAGCATCCAGCAGGGCTTTCATCCATGGCTCGCTGTTCTTATAATCTTTAATTGCTTCACTTGTATCGAAGAGCAGCCTGGACTGAAGATCTTCATAAAAATAACTGGAACCTTCAATTTCTGAAAGCCTTCCCAGGCGGGAAATATAGCTCCGTTCCACCCTTTCAAAATTCTCTTCGCATTGGGCATACATAAGGCCGAATACAGCTTCCGCATCAGTACGGCCATATACATGTGGTATTCCCCATTGATCGCGGATAATGGTAACCGCCGAACCCTGTTTTTCCATTCGCTCTGCTTCCGGGTTGGGCCCGGAATGAACGCAGGCCATCATGATTAGGCTGGCGATCAGGACAAACTTCATGTTTATGGTTTAATTTAAGTTCCTGTTCTAATTTAGCCCATTCGAGCCAGATTAATTACCTTGATTATAAAGCTTTTGTTAAGCGATCCCCAAATCAGGGTATATAATTATCCATCTTATCGCTGTACATTTTTGCTTCCATAAAAAAGCTTGCATGAATATATCTTCCGGAGAAGATTACGGCCCGGGAAT
>JAEZAY010000499.1 GCA_023427575.1 Bacteroidota bacterium
ATCTGGTACCTTCTGAGCGACTATACAGCTGCCCTAATTTCGTGGTGCGTATTGTATTTCGCCCGCCGCCTTTTACTGGATGAACCGGTATTTCACGATTCCGGTCTCGTGCTTCACAGCAGATTCTGGCTGGGGATCATCATTATTCCGGTTTCCTGGCTCTTTTTTTATGGCCTCATCGGCTCATACCACTCTTTGTACAAAAAATCAAGACTGAACGAAATTGGCGCGACCTTCCTCAGTTCTCTGATCGGATGTACCGTAATATTTTTTCTGATCGTTATTAACGATCCACAAAACAATTACACATACTATTATCAGGCGCTTATTATTTTTTTCCTGGCGCATTTAATATTCACCTGGATCGGGAGATGGATCATTTTAAACATTACCCGGCGCCAGGTCGACGAAGGATTTATCCGCTTTAATGCCTTACTGGTAGGAGGGGCTGAGAATATTCAACACGTATATGCCGACACTAATAAAGGGTTAAAATCGGCCGGGTATTATTATAAAGGCTATGTAAAAGCCGGAGCGGGAAACGGGAAGATTATACCGATTTCCGAACTGGGTGAGTTGCAGGAGCTTGAAACGCTGATCGACCGGCATGAGATTCAATTGGTGGTGATCGCCTTTACCCGGCAGGAATCGGTTCACGCTTCACAGGTCATCAACCGCTTAAGCGAAAAGGATGTTGAAATTCGCCTTATGCCCGATACCATTGTTATTCTCACCGGATCGGTAAAAGACAGCAGTGTGCTGGGCGCGGGACTGGTAGAAATCAGAACCGGATTAATGCCCCAGTGGCAACAGAACATTAAGCAGATGATTGATATTGTGTTTTCTCTGGCTGGCCTGGTTCTTTTATCGCCCCTGATGATATATGCCGCGATCAGAGTACGGATGAGTTCAGCGGGACCGGTAATTTACAGGCAGGAAAGGATCGGTTATAAAGGAAAGCGATTTAATATTTATAAATTCCGGTCGATGATTTATAACGCAGAGGCCGATGGTCCGCGCCTGTCAAGTCCCAACGACCAACGGATTACAGGCTGGGGCAGGGTTATGCGAAAATGGCGGATAGATGAACTGCCGCAACTGTTTAATGTGCTGATTGGTGAAATGAGCCTGGTAGGACCCCGGCCAGAACGGGAATTTTTCATTCGTCAGATCATCGCGCGAAATCCGTATTTTAAACATTTGCTTAAAGTAAAGCCGGGGATTACATCCTGGTGCATGGTTAAATATGGGTATGCTGAAAATGTAGATGAAATGATTGAAAGAATGAAGTTTGACCTGATCTATGTAGAGAACGTATCTCTTGCGATCGATTTTAAAATCATGATCCACACACTACGGATCATATTCCTTGGCAAAGGGCAATAAACAGTACAGTTTACCAAACGAATTCCCTTTTATGATTCGAATATTTTTTTTCCTGGCCCTCGTTCTCCCATACCCGCTGGTTTATGGGCAAACCGATAATTACTGGCAGCAGGAAGTCAATTACCGGATCAAAATTACCCTGAACGATAAGCAGCATACACTCTCCGGCGATCTTACTCTCGAATACACCAATCATTCGCCTGATACCCTTCATTTTATCTGGTTTCATATCTGGCCGAACGCTTATAAAAATGATCAAACGGCTTTATACAAACAGGTTTTTAAAGGCAGGGATGAAAAGTTGCACAGAGAGGCTTATAAAGGGTATATAGATAGTCTGGATTTTTCCGTGGACGGGCAAAAGGCAAAAACAGCTGCCCACCCCGAGCATATTGATATCATTAAAGTATTACTTCCGGCCCCGCTTTATCCCGCTGCGAAGATTACCATACAAACGCCGTTTTTTGTTAAGCTGCCATACTACTATTCCCGAAGTGGTTATCAGGGCGGACAGTATATGATTTGTCAATGGTATCCTAAGCCCGCCGTGTACGACCGGAAGGGATGGCATCCGATGCCGTATCTCGACATGGGCGAGTTTTACAGCGAATTTGGAAACTATACCGTTGATATAACTTTACCGGCCGGGTACGTAGTGGGCGCCACTGGTGTGATGCAAACCGATTCTGAAAAGGAGAGCTATAAAGAAACCGGAACCAAAAACAAAAAAGAATCCCGACCCGAACGGTATTTCGTATCAGATCCATTCACTACCAAAACCATTCGTTTTGAAGCGGAGAATGTTCACGATTTCGCCTGGTTTGCCGATAAGGATTTTATCATCCGCTACGACACGATGGCCCTTCCTTCCGGAAAACAAATTGAATTGTATTCATTTCACCAGCCCTCTGGCAATAAGTTATGGGTTAACAGTATTCAGTTCATCAAAGATGCGGTGAATAAATACTCTGATTGGGTGGGCGAATATCCCTATCCGGTAGTTTCCGCAGTGGAAGGCCCGCGAAACAATTCTTCGGGAGGCATGGAATACCCCATGATCACCCTGATCACCAGTCCTTCTGCCGATCTGGAAAGCCTTGATGCCGTTATTGCCCATGAAATCGGGCACAACTGGTTTTATGGGATCCTGGGCACCAATGAAAGAGAACATCCCTGGATGGACGAAGGCTTTGTCACCTTTTATGAATTCCGGTACGAGGCTGAAAAGTATCGCAGTAATACAATATTATCGAGAATGCTGACCAATTCGGTGAAATCACTGGATTCAGATGCCTTTCTTACCCGGATCTACAATGCCCTGAATAAATATCCTGCCGAGCAGCCGGTTGCCACAAAAACCGCCGGCTTTGCCAATACCGGGCAATATGGACTCGTTGTATACATCAAGGCAGCCATCTGGGTGTTTATAGCAGAAAAGCAAATGGGGAAAGAAAAGTTTGAGAAGGCGGTGAAAGACTATTTTAGCGAGTGGAAATTCAAACATCCGGATCCGGAAGACTTAAAGCGAAGTTTTGAACGTTCGTATGGAGCGCCTCTGGACGATTTGTTTGAGCTGCTGAATCATAAAGGAAATTTTAAGTAACCGGTATTCGCTTAGAATGTTGAAAAAGCCATTTCTGATTTTATTGATGTTTTACTGTCATCAGCTGCTGGCTCAAAATTCTTACTGGCAACAGCAACTGCATTACACCATTGATGTTCGGTTGAATGACCGGGAACATACGCTGGATGGTTTTCTGAAACTGGAATACTTTAACCGTTCGCCCGATACCCTTGATTTTATATGGTTCCATCTCTGGCCCAATGCGTACCGGAACGACCGGACCGCATTCAGTGAACAGCGCCTGCGAAACGGTAAAACTGATTTTTATTTTTCATCCAGAGACCAGAAAGGATATCTTAACCGGCTTGATTTCAGAACCGGTCATAAAGTTCTTCAAACAGAAGATCATCCTTCCCATATCGACATTGTAAAGCTGGTTTTAAATGAACCACTGGCTCCGGGGCATTCTATTGAGATCACAACGCCTTTCCATGTAAAGATTCCGGCTTTGTTTTCGAGAATGGGGCAGGATTCAAATCGCTACTCCATCACGCAATGGTATCCAAAGCCGGCGGTTTATGATCATAACGGATGGCACCCGATGCCTTATCTTGATCTGGGAGAATACTATTCAGAATTCTCATCGTATGATGTTCGGATTACCCTTCCCGCTCATTACCGGGTGGCCGCTACCGGCGAATTACAGGATGAGACGGAAAAAGGCTGGATGCCGGGTGCGCCGGACCAAAGTAAGAATAGAAGACTTATTAAGCCGAAGAAGGCCAAACCAAAAAGCCCCTATAACCGGAAAACATCCGCTCCCGTTTTGATGAAGCAGCCGGTATCAGCAGATACCATAGAAACGTATAAAACCCTCCGGTTCGTTCAGCAAAATGTTCATGATTTTGCCTGGTTTGCAGCTCCGGATTTTATTGTAGAAATGGAAACCGTAAAGTTGCCATCGGGAAAGCCTGTAGACATTTTCGTGTATCGGTTGCCGGGAGAAAATGCCTGGGCGCATGCTTTGCAATTTTCTAAAGATGCCTTGCTCTTTCGCTCGGATCAATTGGGTGAATACCCATATAACACGCTCTCCGTAGTTCAGGGAGCCGGAGGAACCGGGGCCGGGATGGAGTATCCGGGAATAACCATAGTAAACGAATCGGATGATCCGTTGCTGCTCGATTTTATCATTCAGCACGAAATTGGTCATAACTGGTTTTACAGCGCCCTTGGTTCAAACGAACGTTTACATCCCTGGATGGATGAAGGACTGAATACATTTTACGACCGAAGATATTTGCGGGGGAAATATGGTCACCTGAATCTGGGCCTTAGGCCAAACGCCCATCACCGTCGCAGATCAAAACTTCCGGAAGATGAATCCGCATTATTGATCCGATGGAATGAAAAAATCGGGAACGATCAGCCCATTGCAACTCCGGCCGATTCCCTATCCTCTTTTAACTATGGATTGATCAGTTATCAGAAGGCGGCCATTTGGCTCGAAGAACTGGAGCGGATCATTGGAACCCCTGCTTTTGACAATGGAATCCGCGAATATTTCAGGAAATGGAAGGGCAAACATCCCCAACCCGCCGATTTGGAAGCCAGCTTTAAAGAATCCTCCGTTTCTTTCCCTGAAAATTATTTTCACTTGCTATACCAAAAAGCCTCCGATCATAAAACGAAAACAAAAAAGCTGATTCGTCCGGCCTTTATCTTCAACCTCCGGAAAACCGACAGCATTCATTATATAAGCTGGATGCCGCTGGCGGGCGTAAATCGATACGACAGGCTTATGGTTGGAGCGCTGGTCCACAATTACAATCTACCACCGGCAGGATTTCGCTTTCTGCTGGCGCCTCTTTATGCCACCGGCACCAAAAAACTGAATGGAACGGCGCAGGCAGCTCATGTATGGTTTGGTAATGGCCGGATCAAAAGAACCGAATTATCGGTTAGTGCCAACCGTTATTCCAAAAGAATGGGGCTGGATTCTCTTGACCGGAAGGTATCTGAAAATTTCACCCGGATTTCGCCATCCGTTAAAATCCGCTTCCGCAAGGATCCGCTTCAGAGCCGGATTCGCACAATCGGGTTTCAGACATTCCTTATCTCCGAAAATAACTTTACCGGTTTCGGCCGGAAAACCTCCGATAGTTTATCCTGGCAAACCTTTATCAGATCCTCGGGAAGATCTTTTTATTATGTTAATCAACTGGAATTTCTGGAAGAGAATAATCGCGCCCTCTATCGTTACGAATATCAGTTTCAGATACAGCAGGGCAAAGGTTTTTATCGCCTCAATCTAACCGCCCATTATTTTTACAATTATGCCCGCGGCGGCGGCTTAAAACTTCGGATTTTCGCCGGTAAATTCGGGTATCTCGGAAATGGTAAAAATGCACAGGCTTCCTTATGGCGGTTTCAACCAAAAATGATGGCAGTTAACGGCGAAGAGGATTATACTTATGGCAATTATTTTTACGGCCGTTCCTCTACCTATGCCAGTGATGGCGCGGGTATACCTTATAATGGTTTCGCTTCACAACAAATTATGGTTCGCGATGGAGGAATGAAAATGCGAATGGACCTGTTTGGATTTCTGCAGGGAAGATCCGATAACTGGGTTTCGGCTCTTAACCTGAACAGCACTCTGCCAAATTCTCTTCTACCTTTCAAAAATCCACTCCGGTTATTCGCCGACATTGGAACTTATGCCGAAGCCTGGAAGAAAGATGCCGAAAATCCGCGTTTTACCTATGTGGCGGGGATCCAGCTTTCTTTGCTGAATGAACTGATAAATATTTATGCACCCCTGGTTTACAGTAAGCATATCCGCGATAATCTGAAAACGGTTCCGGAACAAAACACATTCGGTAAACGGATCAGCTTCAGCATCGATATTCACCGGTTTTCAACCGCCCGGATCCTTGGAAATAAACTGCCTTTATACTGATGAGCGGCCAAATTCTATATTATCCAAATCAGGAGATAGACAGGACGAAATGGGATGCCTGCATTTCGAAATCATCAGCCGGAACTATCTATGCAAATTCTTCATTCCTGGATTTCAGTTCGGCGAACTGGGATGCTTTTGTTTACAATGACTATGAAGCGGTGATGCCTCTTCCCTGGAAAAGCAAATATGGAATTCGCTATGTATATACGCCCTCATTCGCGCAGCAACTGGGAATTTTTTCCATTCAGGAAAAAAGTACTGAACTGATATCGGCTTTTCTTAAATCGGCCCGGAACTATTTCAGATATATAGATCTGAATTTAAACAGGGTTGTAAAAAACCAGGACTTTAATCTTCGGCCCCGAACAAATTTCATTTTAAATCTGAACAGGAACTACGGTGAAATATTCAATGGTTATAC
>JAEZAY010000500.1 GCA_023427575.1 Bacteroidota bacterium
GTCCTACTGGCGCTGGGTTATATTCTTTCGCTGTGACTTGTTTTTATTTAGCCGGAAGTTTCAATTTTTAGGATTTATTCCGGAGCCCGATTTTTTTGCTCCACTTTTTTTCTAAAAAAAAGTGGAAGGAGTCATTTACAATGACTGCTCCGAATTTGCTATTGATAAAGGTTTCGGGTGAATGGAAAATTATTACCCGGACAGCAATGATCTTTAAATACAATCTTTTAAAAATAATCAGCCTTCAGCCGGAACATTTATCAGTTCCGGCTTTTTATTATCATATTTACCGCAAAGCGCCTCCATTCTCCGATCCGTTAAGCCAGAATACGGTATTTTTACAATTCCAACATGACAAAGGATTTAAAATACGAAACAGTCATCGGACTGGAAGTTCATGCTCAATTACTAACGGCTTCCAAGCTGTTTTCAGGCGATGCAACATTATTTGGTGCGGAACCCAATACGCAGATCAGTCCCATTACGCTGGCACATCCGGGCAGTTTGCCCCGCCTTAATAAAAAAGCGGTGGATTTTGCGGTTCTGATGGGCCTTGCCTGCAATTGTTCGATCACCCGGTTCAATTATTTCGCACGTAAGAACTATTTCTATCCCGATCTTCCCAAAGGATATCAGATTTCACAACACACCACACCTATTTGTGAAGGCGGATATATAACCATTCAAACCGGAGATGGGGAAAGAAAAATTGCAATGAACCGCATCCATCTGGAAGAAGATGCCGGTAAAAGCATCCACGATATTGATCCTGAAAATACGGTGGTGGATTATAACCGGGCCGGAGTGGCCCTGATTGAAATTGTTACGGAGCCGGATATCTTTAGCTCGGATGAAGCCTATGCATACCTGACCGAATTGCGGAAAAGGCTGCGCTACCTGCGAATTTGCGATGGTAATATGGAAGAGGGAAGCATGCGCTGTGATGCAAATATTTCTGTTCGTTTAAAAGGAGATCCGGTACTTGGAACCCGGGTAGAGGTTAAAAACCTGAATTCCATCCGTAATGTGAAAAGAGCGATTGAATATGAGTCGCAGCGACTGATTGAGATGCTGGAGAAGGGCGAAACCATCATTCAGCAAACCCGCAGCTTTGATGCCGGTAATGGTACTACTTTTGCGCTTCGCGATAAAGAGGAAGCCAACGATTACCGGTATTTTCCCGATCCGGATCTTTCGCCGTTTTTGGTTACTGAAGAAATGGTGGATGAAATCAGAAAACAACTTCCGGCATTGCCGCAACAACGGATCCAACAGTATATAAAAGATTATTCGCTGCCGGAATATGATGCCAGGGTGCTGACAGAAGAAAGAGAAACTGCTGACTATTTCGAGGAAACTATCCGGCATACCAAATCTTATAAAGCAGTAGCCAACTGGATCCTGGGACCGGTGAAAGGCTATTTGAATGATAGCGGAACCTCCATCCAGGAATTTCCGCTTGCGCCCTCGGCCCTTGCCAAACTGGTTGAACTGGCGGATTCGGGGAAGCTGAGTTTCTCGATAGCATCGGCGCGGATATTTCCGAAAATGCTGCTCACGCCAGAGGCAGATCCCCTGCAGATCGCATCCGGCATGAATCTCTTGCAGGATTCTGACGATGATACCATTGAAGCCTGGGTTGATGAAGTATTGAATAAGATGCCGGAAAAAGTAAATGAATTTAAGAAAGGGAAAAAAGGTTTGATTGGATTGTTTGTGGGCGAAGTAAAAAAGATCTCCAAAGGCAAGGCTGATCCTCAGCGCACGAACGCGCTTATTTTAAAAAAATTACAATCTTGAATATGAAATCCAGATTACCCGTATTTTTTGCGTTGATCGTAACATTGTTTGCATCCTGTAAAGAAAATGACCAAAAAACGTTCACTGTTAAAGGAACCGTTCAGAACCTGGATAAACTGAAAGCACAGTTTCCCGATGGATTTCGAAACGATTCGCTGAAACTGTTTTTATATGAGCTTCCCTTCGGCGGAGATAATAACCCCGTGCAACTCGACACCTATTTTGTTACATCAGCAAATCCTGAATTTACACTGGAAGGCATTGTAACCAAAACCGGGATCTATGATGTGATGGTTGAAAATGGTCCGGTTATACCACTTGTGAATGATGTGGAATCGCTGGAACTGGAGATTGATCTGCTGAACCGTGACAGGTATTATACGGTTAAGAACTCACCCGCCAGCGAACAGATCCGTGATTTTGTTTTTGAATACAGTGAGAAAACAGTAGCGGCTAATAAAAATTTTACCCGCCTGGATAGTTTGAAGCTGCTTCGTGCAAACGACAGCCTTTTGCTGTCGGCAACCAACGAGAAGAATGCTTCTGTGGAAGCCATCAACAATTACCTGAAAAATGTATTGTCGACCGTAAACAATTCAACCGTTGCTGCCTTTATTCTGGGTACGGCATCAAATACATTGCCCGCCAATGAATTTGAATCTCTTTTAACCAAGCTGGTGCAGAAATATCCGGCAGATGAAAATCTATATTTTCTAAAGCAACAACTGGAGGCAAGAAAAAACCAGTTGAACGGTCCTGCGGCATCGGCAAATACACTGGTAGGTAAGCCAGCTCCGGAGCTTGTTCTTCCTGATGTGAATGGAAAAAACGTTTCCGTGTCTTCTTACAAGGGGAAATATGTGCTGGTCGACTTTTGGGCCAGCTGGTGCCGGCCCTGCCGGGTTGAAAATCCAAATGTGGTAAATGCTTACAATCAGTTTAAAGATAAAAACTTTACCATTCTGGGGGTTTCGCTCGATAAAGAAAAAGCCAACTGGCTGGAAGCAATCAAAGAAGATAATCTAACCTGGACGCATATCAGTGATCTGGCATTCTGGAACAGTAAGGCAGTAGACATCTACCGCTTTGAAGGAATTCCTTATAATGTGCTGATAAACCCGGAAGGAATTATTATCGCAGAAAGCTTACGCGGACCTCAACTTGAAGCGAAGCTGGCTGAAGTATTGCAGAATCAATAAAATTACAGGGAGTTATAATATCTAATGATACTCACTAAGCCTGATTCTTTTTTCGGATCAGGCTTTTTTGTTTTTATAAAATCTTCTATTTCCTGTCTTCTATCTCCCAGTTTCTCCAGCAGATCTTTTTTGTTTAAACGGATCGTTTGAAGATTATTCTCTTTCAATAACAGGTATCTTGTAGATGTAGAAAATGATTTTATTATGCCTTGATTAACCTGATTTAGTTCTGTCAGTTGTTTGTTATCTGCACGATATAGATTCAACCTTCCCTCCTCTAAGATTTGGACAAACTGCTCGGAACGAATGCCAGGCCCTGTTAGTCCCTTCACATAATATTGATATGTTGAGCTGTCATTAGGATCCTGCATGAGAATGAATCCATTCACCTTGTCTTCAAACTCATATTCTTTATCATCTCTTTTAAAGAACAATGTATTTCCATACAGATCCAGTTTAAGTTCCAGGTTATTATAAAAGCCTTTGGAAGTGTTAACCGATCCCTGAATCCAGTCCTCGCGCAAAAAAGGAGTTCCTTTTATGCCACTGTATTTATCAACACTGAAAATCCTGGATGATACCGGATCATGAAGAATCATATTCTGACTACGCGAATCAGCGCATGCACCGGCTACTATCAATACAATAAATAAAAATCTTTTCATTTCTACAATTTACTGCTCTAAACTAATAAATCAACTATAAACAAAAAAGCTGCCCGGGAAGGCAGCTTTTTTGTTTATTCTGTACTAACTAATTAATTGTACCCTGGATTTTGTTGCTCCCTGATATTCGGGTTTGCATCCAGCTCACTTTGAGGAATTGGTAATATTCTTCTGTGGTCTGAGTATTCAATTGTTCTTGCTGATGCAGGATAATTGTTACTTCTTTTCACATCACGTTTAAGGCGCTGAAGATCCATGTAACGGTCACCTTCAAATGCCAGTTCTTTTCTTCTTTCGGTCAGAATATCTTCCAGAAGTTGTGAACCGGTAGAAGTTATCGGCTCCGCATTTCTGCGGCTTGTGATATAGTTAACATAGGTCCGGGCATCTTCTTCATTATCCGGAAGTGAAGCTTCTGCTGCGATCAGGTACATCTCACTTAAACGCAACACTTTTGTATCACTTCGGTCTGATAAGATGGAAGGATATTTTTCAACAAATACGGCGTCTACACCTGCAGGGCGTTCACCGGTAGGGTACAGTTCCAGTCTTGTATCTTCTTCATCGAACAATGCATACAGTTCGTCGGACATCAGCAGATCACCATAGTTCCCGCCCTGCGTATACAGGTATGGAAGTGCGTCGAACTGAAGATTATTTACAGCGTCTGATGAAACTTCAAACAAGGTTTCCAG
Source organism: Bacteroidota bacterium (assembly GCA_023427575.1). Classification (GTDB taxonomy): domain Bacteria; phylum Bacteroidota; class Bacteroidia; order Chitinophagales; family Chitinophagaceae; genus Flavitalea. The sequence continues at coordinate 4,360 of JAEZAY010000500.1, forward strand.
TTTAGCTGTTCCGATGATCGGGTTACCCCAGTAGGTGAAATAATCATCACTGGTAACACTCTGAAATCCTGCATTGTTAATTACATCCAGTGCTGCCGTTTTCGCATTTGTCTTATCATTCATCGTCAGGTACACCTTGGCCTGAAGGCCTTTTGCAGCATACTTGCTGAATTGAGAAGTGTTTGTGAATTTAGTCATCAGGTTATAGGCCTCATCCAGGTCATCCACAACAAGGTCATACACTTCCTGTACGGTGTTGCGGGGTGGTTTCAGGTCCGAATTAAATTCAAGAACGATTGGCACACCCAGTCCACTCGGGTTATCCGTATATGGACGGGCAAAATACCTTACCAGAGTAAAATAAGATAATGCTCTTATCGCATATGCTTCTCCTTTATACTGATCCACATTTGGATTGGAGGGCACTTCTGAATTGATGATATTATTTGCTCTTAAAATCACCGCATACGTAGAATTCCACAAACCAGTGATATTTGCGTCCGTTGTATTAAAAGAGTAGTTATTGAACAATGTGTACCTGTTGGTGTTCTGTGATGACTGATAAGCGTTATCGGCCATAACATCACCAATTACCGGAACAGTTCTTCCGTACAGATCTACGTTTCTTAAACCGGCATAAGCTCCTCTTAAAGCAACCGCCAGGTCAGCCTCCGTTCCCAGCGCCTGTTCTGGAGTTAGTGAAGTGGGAGGATTTAACTCCAGAAATTCCTTTTTACATGAACTGAATCCCGCTAACATCACAGCCAGGAACAGCACTTTATATTTAATTCTGATCATAATAAAAATTTAAAAAAATTAGAAGCCCAGGTTCAAACCAATAGTAACCGTTTTAGGAATAAAAACATTCAGGTCAGTCTGACTGCCAGTTCCCTGCTCAGGATCAAACGGAAGGTTTTCATCTTTAACCCAGGTTAAAAGGTTTGTACCTCTTACATAAACAAACAAACTCGAAAGTTTAGCCTTGCTGATAAATGCCTTTGGAATACTGTATCCAAGCTGAACATTTCTCAAACGGATGAAATCACCCTGATTCAGGTAGAACGTAGAAGCGCTCTGGAAAGATTTATGTCCGCCGTATACATATCTGGGAACATCTGTTATATCACCAGGCTTCTGCCATCTGTCGAGGATGCGGTTCACTTTATTATACGTTCCGCCAAAACCGGCACCCATATAATAACCACCCCATGAATCCTGTACATAGTTGCCGAAGTTGTAATACAACTGCGCTTCAAGTGTAAGACCTTTATAGCTGAAAGTATTTGTAAACGCGCCAAAATATTTCGGTAATGAAGTTCCGTAAACAAAACGCGGTGAAGGAGAATAATCGCTGGAAGTCGCGTCCTTGTTTTCGTTTGCGTACCATAGAGGATCACCTGTTTGTGGATCAACACCGGCATATTGTCTCAAGTAAAACGACTGGATGCTTTCACCTTCGCGGATAATAAATGATCCGTTGATGATATCATTTCCATCCGGCAAACTGGTCACCTTATTTTTGTTATGAGCAAAATTGAAGTTCACATTCCAGTTGAAATCTTTGGTTTGAACCGGCACACCGTTAAGGCTTACTTCAATACCGGTATTTTCCATTGCGCCCACGTTGCGGGTTGCGGTAAGGAAACCAGAGGTACGGGAAAGAGGAACGTTCAGTAACAGGTCTTCTGATTTTCTCTTATACCAGTCTGCCGTTAAGCTAAGTCTGTTGTTCAGGATAGAAACATCCACACCGATATTTAAAGGTTTGTTCAATTCCCAGGTCAGATTGGGGTCGCCCACATTTGAAGGGAAACTACCCGGCTGCCCGTTGTAGTTGGCGCCATAGCCGTAAAGTGCCAGCCAATCGTAGTTACCGATACCGGCGTTGCCATTCACACCATAAGAAGCCCGAAGCTTAAGCTGGTCGATCAGGTCTACGTCCATCATAAAATCTTCGCGGTCGATATTCCATGAAGCACCCACAGACCAGAAATTACCATAACGGTTGTTTGCACCAAAACGGGATGAACCATCTCTTCTGTAGCTACCTGATAAAATATAACGGTCTTTAAAATTGACGTTTCCAGATGCAAACTGTGACAGGAAAGAATATTCAGATAAAGTTTGTGAAGCTGTAAACGGCGCTGCACCGATTGCAGATACTGTCAGCAACAGTGTTGGCGGGAACTGGCGGTTTTCACTTGAATTGAAATAACCTTTAGAAATCTGGCTTTCGTATCCTACCTGAAGGTTCAGGTTGATGTCGCCTTCATTGTTCAGTCTTTGTTCAAAATCAAGTGTGTTCGTCCAAACCCGGTTCATATAACGGGTGTAGTACGAATATGCTCTACCGTTAGAAGCCTGGCCATCACCATGAAAAGGGTTGTTGTACTGGTCTTCTTCCAGCATATTAAAATCGCCGCTGAAACTTGTGCGGAATTTCAAATTTTCGAGGATCCGGTATTCACCAGAAAGATTTCCTCTCAGGCTGGTTCCACGAAGATGTCTTTTGTCGATTTCACTTAACGCGATGGTGTTATGCAAACCACCCAGTGATGCTGAATTCAGGTTGTAGGTTCCATCCTCATTATAAATTCTTCTGGAAGGAAGAATAAAATAGGACGTGAGCACTGGGTTGCCGAATGCTCCACCCGCGAGCGGAGTGCGTTGTTTTACAAATCCGCCGTTCAGGTTCATATTGATTGTAAGCCGATCTGTGGCCTTGTGCTGAAGACGAACGCTACCGTTAATCCTGTCCAGTTGGGAATTAACTGTGGTGCCTTCCTGTTTGAAATATCCTCCAGACAAATAGAACGTTGTTTTTTCATTTCCACCTTCCGCACTTACATTATATTGCTGCTGTGCACCCTTACGAGTAGCCGCATCATACCAGCTGTTATCCACTCCGTTCCCAAATCCAAGACCGTTCAGGGTATTTACAATGGCTTCTTCAGCATCTCCCCGATTTTGGAGACCCTCTCTGGTCATTGCAAAGTAGTTGGCGGCATTTAAAGGCCGGTAATCATCATTTACATACGCGATATCATTGTTACCAACCTCTGTGTCAAAACGGAAGCGGGTTTTACCAGAACGTCCCTTTTTTGTTGTAACTACAATTACCCCGTTGGCAGCTCGGCTTCCGTAAATAGACTGGGAAGCAGCGTCTTTTAAAACGGAAATACTTTCAATATCGTTTGGGTTAAGGGTACTGAGCAGGTTTGCAGTTGTAGTTAAGCGGGATGCATCCCCGGTATTCACCGGAATTCCATCGATCACCCAGAGAGGTGCATTACTTGCGGTGATCGAGCTTACACCGCGGATCAAAATCGCCTGGTTTGCACCAGGGGTTCCGGAAGCTGCAACTGATTGCAAACCGGCAATTTGCCCTTGCAATGCCTTGTCTACAGATGTAAAGGGTTGATTTTCAATATCACGCCCTTTAACAGTTGCGACCACTCCAGTAAGGTCGGCCCTTTTTTGAGTTCCATACCCTACCACAACCACTTCCTGAAGATCGCGGTTGGTGGCAACCAGCGTTACCGATATAGATGTTTGATCGTTGGTATTGATTTCGGTGGCCGTCATTCCAACGGATGAAATCACCAAAGTAGATCCTTGTGGAACCGAAAGCGAAAAGTTTCCGTCCGCATCGGTTGTCGTTCCTGAAGAACTTCCTTTAATTACTACAGATGCATTAGGAACCGGAACTCCATTTACATCTGTCACTTTCCCGGAAATAGGCCGGGATTGGGCCAGTACCTGTCCAAAGAACAGCAGTACCGCCATTACACTCAATAGCAGTTTTCTCATGTGCACATTTTTTTGATAAAGGCCGTGAAATTACGGCAGCATTTACTTTAAAAGACACCTGAGAAACCCTTTCACTCTGTTAAAGCGGCTGTTTTAATACAGATTTAATTTATTTATAATATTTGTGTAAAAAAAAAGCTGCTCCTAAAAGAGCAGCTTTTTTTTCTTATATAGAGCTTTTTTTTATGGATTTGGCTCTACCAGCTTATTGTTAAGCAATTCCTGGGCCGAAATTGGCCAAACATATTCCGACTGGGTTGGAGCGATTGCGTTAACGCCTCCTTTTGCAGGCAGCGGCATCATCAAACGCATCAGATCCGGAGAACGATGACCTTCGCCCAGTAATTCAATTCTTCTTTCCGTAAGAATTGCGGAGACCAGTTCGCTGGAATTGGCAAAACTACCGGTGGTGAAAGTTGTACCGGCATCAGAACGGTTGCGCACGGCATTTAAAAGCGCAACAGCCTGAGCATCAACCGAATTTGTTTCCCTTGCCCTTGCTTCTGCCAGGTTCAGCAGTACTTCAGCATACCGGATTACAGGAACGAAATCGGTTTGAGTTGGCCCGGTTGGGTATTTTACCAGATAGTCTTTTCCATTAGCAGCCCGATAGATAAAGTCCCGGCGATCGTCGGTTGCAGTCCATCCGGCATTGGCAATGATACCATTCGCATTCAGCGTGTATTCGCCGTTGCCCGGAGCAGGTGTTGCAAAGCTGGTTGGCGTGAAATAATGCGCCAGTGCATTTTGCGTTCCCGGCAGGTTATTGGCTGTGAACGGCATTGAGAAAATAGACTCCGTAGTAGTGTATGGTGGCTTAAATACTTCACCAATAGTAGCAGCCAGCTGATGTTCGACGCCAGAGTTTGCTTTAAAAGGCGCGGATCCTGAAACGATTTTATTCGCTTCGGTAATCACATCACCGTATTTCTGCATGCTCAGGTAAACGCGGGTTTTCAATGCAATAGCCGTATTCTTATGAGCACGGGTTACATTCAGCAGCGCCGATGAATAAGAAGCGGGCAGATTGTTTTCGGCAAAAGTAAGATCGTCCAGGATCTGCGCATATACTTCAGCTACCGTTGACCTTTTCAAATCGTTTTCGCCTGCACCCTTGTTGCCGGTTAATCGAAGCGGTACTCCGGGTTTGCTGCCGTTGCCATCGGCATACGGACGTGCATACAGTTGCAGCAAATGGTAGTAAACCATGCCGCGGATAAATCTTGCTTCCCCGGTATAGTTCTTTGCCAGGGCATCTCCTACCACGGTATTGCCTTTTTCATTCATTCCGTCAAGGAATATGTTGGCGCTGTTAATAGCAAAGTAGGCAGCAGACCAGAAATTCACCACCTCGTTCGTATTGGTATTTAAGGTATGGTTCCAGGTTTGTAAACCGGTAACGCCATTGGTTAATTCATTGATGAACTCATCGGCGCGGATCTCATTATAAACGATATAACGTCCACCCAGATATTGACCCGATTTTATCGCGGAGTATAAACCGTTCACCTGGAGCAGAATTCTGTCCGGAGTATCAAAAGCCGATACATCGGAAATACCTGTTGTTGGAACAGGCGTTAAAAGTTCCCTTTTACAGCTGGTAACAAGTGCTACCGCCGTCATCATTATCATTATTTTATATCGTACTCTTTTCATGTTTTTTATGTTTTCAGGTTAGAAACTTAGAACCCTACATTCAATCCGAATGTCAGCGTACGGCCGTTTGCAATAGAGTTTCTGTCAATCCCCTGGTTGGTGTTTCCGTTCCCGTTTGAAGAAACTTCCGGATCAGGACCAGAATATTTTGAGAAAATCGCCATGTTTTGTCCGCTTACATACACACGCAGTGAGCTGAATCCAAGTCTGGAAATAGCCGATGCAGGCACATAATATCCAAAGCTGATGTTGCGCAGTTTTACGAAATCGCCTTTTTCCACGTTTTCAGAAATCGGGAAGGAAGATCCGTTTGAGATATTATCTCCAAAGAACACTTTTGGAATATTGGTCTGATCTCCGGGTTTGGTCCAGCGGTTTAGAACATCGGTATGATTGTTCCAGAAACGCTGATCTCTTAAACCTGCCTGGGTACCATTATAAACAAGGTTACCGCCCTGGAAGGTCATCAGAATATTTAGGTCGAAGTTTTTGAACCGGAAATTATTGTCGAAACCACCATAGTATTTTGGATTGGTTTGTCCATAAAGGATCGCATCCTGTGAACCAACACCAGGCGCAGTGGTTCCATCCATGTATTTCCAGCGGCTTTCACCGGAGGCAACCACGTGCTGATACTGAACTCTGTCGCCATCTTTGTTGATAAAGATCCGGTTTCCATTGTCTGGATTAACACCATCGGTGCGGGTAATAAACAGAGCACCTACAGGATGACCAACACGGGTGATATTGGCCGTTTCCAGGTCGGAAGCAGAAGTAAACTCGGTAATGCCGGGAGCCAGCGCAGTCACTTCGTTTTTATTGAAAGTGATATTGAAGCTGGATGTCCAGTTAAAATCATTGCCGCGAATCGGAGTTCCCGTAAGGGCGATTTCCACCCCTTTATTATACATGGAACCTACGTTCTGCAACAGTGAGTTCCCGGGAATCCCTCTTGAAGGCGCCTGCGGAACATTGTAGATCAAACCATCTACATTGTTTCTGTAATATGCCAGTTCAAAAGACAGTCTGCTGTCTAGTACACTGAAGTTTAAACCGATATCTGTTTTTTTACTGGTTTCCCACTGAAGTGTGGAGTTTCCAGCCTGGCTGAAACCAAGTGTACCGGCTGCACCGTATAATCCGCCGCTGTAGAAAGAATAGGAAGCGAAGTTCCCGATACCGCCGATATTACCAACGGTTCCGTAGCTACCGCGGATCCGGAATGAATTGAAGATATTATTCAACCCTGCTGATTCCCAGAACCCTTCAATGGAGATATCCCATCCTGCAGAAGCACCCCAGAAATTTCCTTTTTTATATCCTGGCGCAAAGGCGGAATATTCGTCTGCACGGGCGTTGATACTTAAAAAGTATTTTTTGTTGTAATCGTAGTTAAAACGACCGAAGTAAGAGAGCAGATAGTTTTCTCCTCTTACCAGACCGGAGGTACCAGGGGTCAGGTAACTACCCTGAATATCGGTATAGAAAGGATCGGCAATGTCCAGGCGCGATAAACCAAAGCCGGAGCTTCTGGTGTATTGCTGTTCAGTACCTCCTAATAAGCTCAGGTTATGATCGCCAAATGACTGATCAATCTGTGCCGTATTAGCCCAGTTCCATCTGAGATCTTTACGGGAGGTGCTGGTGGCATTTCCACGGGGGAATCCATCTCCATGCACGGGGCTGTAAAACAATTCGTTCTCGGTATTCAGATTATCAACGCCATATGTGCTGCGAAGTGTGATCCATTCCAATGGCTTAATCTGCAGGTAGAAGTTACCGAGGATCCGGTTTCCTTCGATCACCCCACGGTTCAGGTCAACTACCGGTGCAGGATTGTAGAAACCAACCTGTCCGGTTTGGTTGTTCATAACACCAATCAAAGAACCGCTGATATTATAAGAGCCATCATTATTGTAAGCGCCCACATTTGGTGCGGTAACCAGTGGCGCACGGCCTAAACCGGCAGTAGAAAACAGATAACCCGGAATAGATCCGCTGTTGGGAGCTCTTGTAATTTCATTTGATAAGGAGAAATTACCTCCCAGGCTGATCACTTTATTCACTTTATGATCAACATTCATCCGGGCGGTTTTTCTGGCGAAATCATTTTTCACCAGAATACCTTCCTGGTTGGTATAACCTAAAGAGAAATAATAAGTAGTTCCCTGAGAACCACCGGAAATATTTACGTTATGGCTATGGGAAGTTCCATCCCGGTAAACAAAATCGTACCAGTCGGTATCAATTGGTTTGCCATCGGGGCCATTTGTAGGAAGGAACCGGTTTGTTGTATTACCTGCATTGTCCAGGCCTTCATTTTTCATCATCATGTACTGTTCCGCATTCAGCAGATCCCACAAACCGTAGGGGCTTGTTACACCAACCCATCCATCATAGGTAACTTTGGCTTTGCCTGATTTTCCTTTTTTAGTGGTGATCAGAACCACGCCGTTGGCAGCACGGCTACCATAAATGGCGGCGGAAGAGGCATCTTTCAGAATTTCAATGCTCTCAATGTCATTTGGGTTAACGCTGGAAAGAACGTTGCTGGTAGCAAAGGTTTGGCTGATATCCCCTGTATATGATGGAACACCATCAATTACGATCAGCGGATAAGAACTGAGGTTGATCGAGTTGGTACCGCGAATCCGGAATACCGGCGGGTTGTTAACCAAACCATTCGGTACGGTGATCTGTACACCTGCTGCTCTTCCGCCCAATGAAGCGTCAAAGCTCTGAACCGGAAGGTTCGCGATTTGTGTACCCTTAACGGTTGCCACATTACCGGTGATATCGGCCCGGCGTTGTGTACCGTAACCTACAACGATCACCTCCTGTAATTGTAAATCCGTTGAAACAAGTGTAACATCCAGATTGGTATTTCTACCAATGCTGATTTCCTGCGTTTCAAGTCCGATAGACGAAAAAACCAGAATTCTTGCATTTTCCGGAACTGATAGAGAGAAGTTTCCATCAGAATTAGTGGTGGTTCCCGTATTGGAACCCTTGATAAGAACGGACACATTTGGGATTGGGGAACCCTGTGAATCCGTTACTTTCCCGGTTACGACCCGGCTTTGTGCAACCAGGTGCCCGACAGAGCATACCACGGCCATTAGCAGTAACAGCATTTTTCTCATGTGCAATTATGTTTTGGTTTTTAGAATCGCCGGCGAACCGGCCGAGGCATAAACTTATCAAGAATTTTACAATTTTTTATAAATGGAAGGTTTTTTTTCGTTAGAAAAGGTGAAACTACGGGATGAATGGGTAGTTTTCCCCGTGCAGTTTAAAGGACGCCGGCCTTTTCGGAAATCGTTTTTCTTCCCTTTGGTTTAGCCAGACTTAATAAAAGCGCGGGTAAAAAAACCAGGTTTGTGAAGGTAGCCAGCACCAGCGTCAGCGAAGTAAGCCATCCCAATGCCTGGGTCCCTCCAAAACCGCTGAAGCAAAATATTACAAACCCGGCAATCAGTACCAGTGAGGTATAAATTATACTGATCCCCGTTTTATGAATAGTATCTATTACAGTGGATTCCGTTTCTTTTCCATCTGAATTCAGCTCCTGCTTATAGTTTACCAGGAACCGGATCGTGATATCAATGGCTATTCCGAGGGCAACGGAAAACACCAGCACTGTTGAAGGCTTTATCCTGATCCCGGCCCAGCCCATCACCCCCGCGGTAACAATAAGCGGTATAATATTGGGGATCAACGAGCATAACAGCATTTTCCCCGAACGAAATAAATATAACATACAAAGCGAAATCAGCAGGAAAGCCCAGAATACACTTTCCTTCAGGCCATTGATAATAAAGCTGCTGCCTTCCAGAAATGTAACGCTGCTCCCCGTAAACTGAACCGAATACCGTGAACTGTCGAAAAGCAGATCTGTTTTGGCTTCCAGCGTATCTAACAGTAACTGCAGCCTTTTGCTTCCTACATCGGCCATGTTCACGCTTATCCGCGCCTGCTGACGATTGCTGTCCATAAAACTGGTAACAATCTTCTCAAAATTATTAGCAGGCTGATCCGATGTTTTCCCCGGCCGCATGTACTGGGCAAGGAAACTGATATCAAAAGCATTTGGCAATCCGTAGCTGGAACTGTCGCCATCATAATATGCCTGCCGGGCAAACTTCATCCCTTCCACTATGCTTAATGGCCTCGCCATCTCCGGCCGCCGCGAAATATAGTTTGAAAGCGAATCCATCCTGGCAAAGGTTTGCAGGGGATTCACCCTTAGCCCGTTTTTTCTCTTTGTATCGATTACAATTTCCAGTGGCATTACACCTTTGAAGTTGGCTTCGAAAAACTTCAGATCAGTATACAACTTATCCGTTTTTGGCAGATCATCAACGATGAATCCTTCCGATTTGAGTTGAACGATTCCCGCCAGGGAAAGGATCAGTATTATTCCGGTAAATGAATAAATCAATTTTTTATGATGAAGCGACCAGATCTCGAGCCTGTCGAGCAAATTCATCAACCAGCGGTTATTCAGGTAATTCATATGCCTTTGCCGGGGCGCGGGCAGGATGCTCAGGATAGCGGGGATCAGGATGATCGAGATAAAGAACAGCGCCATTATATTGATGCCTGCCACTACGCCGAACTCTTTTAATATTGCGCTCTTCGTCAGCGCAAAAACGGCAAAACCGATTGCTGCGGATATATTGCAGAAAAGGGTAACGATCCCCATCCGGCTAATCATTTCCGTTAGCGCAGTTCGTTTATCGCCCGTTTCCCGGTATGAAGTATGATACTTGTTAAGAAAATAGATGCAGTTGGGAATCCCGATCACAATAACGAGCGGTGGGATCAGCGCGTTTAAAAGCGTAATCCGGTACCCGAATAACTGCATGGTGCCAAGACTCCAAACAACCCCGATCATTACCACCAGCAGTGAAAGCGCTGTTGCGCCCATACTTCGGAAGAACAAAAGAAGAATAGCTGCCGACAACAGTACCGAGCCGACAAGAAACCACCGCATTTCACTGGCAATCCGCACGGCCAGGCTTGTCCGGATCAGCGGCAGGCCACTGTAATAAATCTCAAGATCATGTGCGGAAGCAAAACGATCCGTTTTATCCACTATCTCCTGAACCACCGCATCTCTGGCCTTCGAGTTCATTATTTCCCGATTGATCCGGATCCCGGTAAGATAAGTGCTGGTTTCAGGGTTATATAACAGACCTCTGTAAAAAGGCAGGCTGTAAAAAACATTCAGGGCACTGTCGATGGTTTCCTGAGCTAACCTGCCGGAAGGAAACACCGGAACAGCTTTCAGTTTTTCAGAACTGCTGTCCTTAGCCAGGTTTACCACCAGCGGGATCGCCAATATATCTTCTACCGCTCCAAGATTTTTATAATCCCTGCATAAGGCAGAATAATCTGTAAACAGGGCGGAATCAAATAAACGGTCGGTCTGAATTCCGATTACCAGCATATTGCCGTCTTCACCAAACTGCTTTTTAAAATCCTGGTAGGCGGTGTATTTGGGGTTATCGGTTGGAATGGCGCGTGAAAACTCGTAGCTCAGCTGAACCTTCGACGCATGATATCCGAGGAAACCAGTGATGACTAAAATGAAAGTTAATAATAGATACCGATGCTTTAAAACCAGTTCGGCCACGCTTCGCCACATCCGAAAAATATTTATATTCTCAAAAGGGGTAAACGTAACAAAGAAACTTATTTTGATCAGATCTGCGAACTTTATTTGACCCTTTAAGAATTAACTTTGAATCATATGCTGATGAAATTACCGCCGGTTTTGTTTTTCCTGATGCTAATCGGGTTAAGCGCAGGATCACAGGGGATAGGGCCGGTAGGTACATGGACAGCCCATTTTTCGTACCGGAACAGCTTGCAGGTATTATCCACTCCGGATAAAATAATCTCAACTACTCCATTTGCCATTACTATCGTAAACCTTACAGAAAATGAGATCTCCACCCTTAGTAAAGTCAATGGCTTAACCGAAACCGGAATCACTGCGATCGGTTATAATAGCGCAACCAATAATCTATTGGTGGGATATCTTAATGGCAATATTGATCTTGTTACAGAAAGCAGAATTATAAATATCGCCGATCTGAAACGATCGGGCCAATACGCCGGAAAGCGGATCAATCATATTTATTCGCATCGGCGGAACGCCTACCTGTCAACTGAATTCGGCATAATCGTGCTGGATCTTGATAAAAAAGAAATCCGGGAAACCTACATTCCCGGATCCGGCGGCCTGCCTGCCGAAGTAAGGTCTGTCACGGTTTTTAATGACCGGATCTATGCCGCCATCGGCAATAACATATATACCGCATTGTTATCATCTGGCAACTTACAGGATTACCGGAGCTGGTCCCCTGTTTCTCCAGCCTTTATGAACCCCGTAGATCAGCTCATTTCGGATGAAGCCATTATGATTGCCAACTCTGGGGGCACTGTATTTAAATGGTCGGGTTCCGATTGGTTACCCGTATATCAGTCTGTTGATTCGGTAATAAAAATAAATCTGAGTGCGAACAAAATCCTGGTTTCTGAAAATATAGATCAGATTCCCCGGATCCGGATCCTATCACTGGATGGAACAACCGAAAACAGCTTTTCGGATCCGCGGTTCTTAAAAGCGCCTTCAGATTTTCTGCTGCGGGATGAGTCCATCTGGATTGCCGATAGCATAAACGGATTGCTTGAAAATACCGGTTCCGGATCCAAATATTTTCTTCCTGAAGGGCCCCCTTTTACTCCGGCAGGCGAAATGACAGAGGCAAATGATCTTATGTATTTTACAGCAGGGGCAATTGATGCCCTGGGCAATCCGGTTGGCCTTGCCGCCGGAATGGCTTCATTAAGCAAAGGCTCCTGGTCAAACCTGATCCCAGCGAACGCAGATCTGCTGGAGGATGTAAATGATCTTCTTCCCCTCGCCTACGATTTCTCAAATGGCTATTTATATTCCGGTTCAGCATCGGATGGTTTAACTCTAAGAAAAAACGATGGTGAATTCACTTTATACCGGGAAGGATCTTTTATTGAAGCGGATCAGGCCTCAGCCCTGCAATACCGTGTTACCGGGTTGGCTACCGACCAGACATCTACGCTTTGGATTACAAACCATGGGGCCGCGGCGCCTTTAATTGCCCGTAAACCCGATGGAACTGTTTTTAAGTTCAGCCCTTCTTTTCCGCTGAACGGAAATGCGGTTTCACGAATAATTATTGACGATGCCGATCAGAAATGGATAATATCGCCGGGAAATGGACTCCTTTGTTTTAATCACGGTCAAAGCATTGAAAACAATTCGGATGACCAGTGGCGTTATCTCAGAACAGGAGCCGGCAATGGAAATTTACCCTCCAGTGATATATTCTCAATCGCCTCTGATCTGAACGGATTTATATGGATTGGCACCAGCCGCGGAATTGCCATCATTCCCTGCCCCGAACAAATTTTTACCAGCCAGGGATGCGAGGCCATCCTGCCGGTAGTGCAGCAGGGAAATTTTGCGGGCTTATTATTTGCTGATCAGCAGGTCAGAACAATAGCCGTGGATGGCGCGAACCGAAAATGGGTCGGCACTGATAATGGCGTATGGCTGATAAGCGCAGACGGTGAAAAAATTATCAGTCGCTTCACGGAAATTAACAGCCCACTCCCTTCCGATTCGGTAAGGCAGATCTTTGTACATAGTAAAACCGGTGAAGTGTTTTTTATTACTTCTCATGGACTTGTTTCTTACCGGGGAACTGCTACTTCGGCTTCTCCAAATGGCGCCGAACTGCTTGTTTTTCCAAATCCGGTTCCGCCCGGGTATAATGGCAGTATTTCAATTCGCGGACTTTTTGAAAACGCCGTTGTGAAAATTACGGAATTAAATGGCAGACTGGTTTATCAAACAAGGGCATTGGGAGGACAGGCAATCTGGAACGGGCTTGATTATAAAGGAAGAGCCGTTGCTTCCGGTGTGTACCTTGTATTTGTAACCAATGATGGCCGTACAGAAAATCTGGCCACCAAAATTGTATTCATAAGAAAGTGAACCATAAAACAAAAGGCATTGTATTAAAGACGGTAAAATATGGCGAGACCAGTGTGATCGTACATATTTATACCGAGTTGTTCGGGATTCAGTCTTACCTGGTAAATGGCGTTCGTTCTTCCACTAAAAAAGGTGCCGGAAAAGCAAATTTATTTCAGCCCGGCGCCATTCTCGACCTTGTGATCTATCACAATGAATTAAAAAATCTGCAACGACTTAAAGAATACAAGTGGCATTATCTATACAGGCAGATTCTTTTTGATGTAGTTAAGAATTCTGTTGCCTTGTTCATTATTGAACTGGTATATAAAACGGTTCGGGAACCGGAATCAAATTCAAATTTGTACGAGTTCATAGAAGATTCACTGATTCATCTTGACCAGTCGGAACCTGATCTGATCGCCAATTATCCCCTGTTTTTTTCCTTACATCTAAGCTCCTTTTTTGGATTCCGCTTCAGCGATGAGTATACTGAAACAAAACAATTTCTGGATTTGCAGGAAGGCGAATTTGTTTCAGAAGCGCCTATCCATCCCAATTATATTGAAGGCGATTTAAGTGAAGCCACTTCAAAACTGCTACGGGTGATGCAGGTTCACGAACTGAAAGAAATAAAACTGCATAAACAAACCCGAGCCAGGCTTCTTCAATCATACCTG
>JAEZAY010000507.1 GCA_023427575.1 Bacteroidota bacterium
GTCCTACTGGCGCTGGGTTATATTCTTTCGCTGTGACTTGTTTTTATTTAGCCGGAAGTTTCAATTTTTAGGATTTATTCCGGAGCCCGATTTTTTTGCTCCACTTTTTTTCTAAAAAAAAGTGGAAACGGTTATATATAATGACTGCTCGTAACCTACTGTTGATATGGGTTTCAGGTAAATTGAAAATTATTACCCGGACACCAATGATTTTCACATTGGGACATTATCACATTATCATATTATCACATTATCACATTACCACATTATCTCCACGCCGTCCGTTCTAATTGTCACATTCGCACATTTGCACATTTGCACATTATCACAAATCATGGTTGGTCCGGTTATCAGATTCCAGTTTAGTCCGTCGGCGATGAGACTGGAATTCATCCATAGAACACTGGATTTCAGCTTCTTAAGTAAGTTTGTATAAACCGGGCGCTTATCCGGCGCTGATTTTTTGTATTCATCTCATCCTGATTTCTATCAGGTGTTTGCCTCCGGTATGAGTATAATCAGTTAACAAAATCTTTAAGGTCATAACCGGGCCATTTAACCGAATCTACATTTGTGCTTCATCAGAACAAAAACAAATATTATGATACGGTTTAAAAAAGCAACTCAGCACGCACTCAGCTTGGTCTTTTTGCTTGCGCTCCTCTCCTTCACCAACACCCTTAATGTTACCGAAAGTAAATACAGCTCCAGGCAGGTGGCCATCTCCGTAACCGGAACTTCCACCATGCATGATTGGGAAATCAAATCCGACAAAGGAATTTTTAATGCCCAGTTCAATGTAGACAATGCCGGAGCGATCCTCGGAGTTTCCACGCTTTCATTTTCTGTTGAATCGGAAAGTTTGAAAAGCGGCAATAAAATGATGGACAACAATACATTTAAAGCCTTAAAAACAGGAACGGCAAAAAATGTAAGCTTTGTGCTTTCTTCCGCCACTGTTTCGAAAGTAAATGCAAGCACTTACCAGATCAATGCGAATGGTAAACTGAGTATTGCCGGAACTACCAAGGAAACCGCAGTGACTGCCCTGGCAAAATACAATGCAGCCGATAAATCGTACGCGATCACAGGATCCAAGAAAATGAAAATGACTGAATACAATGTAAAACCTCCCACTGTTATGATGGGCGCCATTAAAACCGGCGATGAAATCAATATAAACTTCAATGCAACAATTGTTCAATAATCTATAATCAGAACGAAAACCACCAATAACTCACCTTACTCAAACAAAATAAAATGAAAAAGTCAATTCTGTATACTCTAGCTCTCTCACTTGCCTTCGCAGTGATCGCACCACTTACCAGTTTTGGTCAGAATTTTAAAGAACATTATCTGCGGCCTTCATACTGGAGACCCTATGACCAAAGCGGTATCAATGTTTTCGAAACAACAAAAACCCCCGATTCAATTGCTTTTGACGGATTGAGAATTCGTCTGGGAGCAGGATTTACACAACAGTTCCAATCTTTAAAACATAAGAACAACCTGGTTGAAGCCGGTGTGGGTTTATATCCCATGACTGCAGGATTCAACACTTCACAGGCAAACCTTAATATTGATGTACAGCTTGCTGACGGTATCCGTTTGAACCTTGTTACTTATCTTTCATCCAGACACCACAATGAAGCCTGGGTAAAAGGCGGATTCATCCAGTTCGATAAACTTCCCTTTAAAGGAAAATTCTGGGATGACCTGATGGAAATTGCAACCATTAAAATTGGTCACATGGAGATCAACTACGGCGATGCACACTTCCGCAGATCAGATGGTGGAGCCACTATTTACAATCCCTTCATTGAAAACTATATCCTTGATGCATTTACAACTGAAATCGGTGGTGAAGTTTACCTTCAGAAAAACGGATTGTTTGGTATGGTTGGTTTAACCAACGGTATGATCAAAGGAAATATCGACTCCCTGATCGCTACCCCACAGGATGATAACGTGAAAAAATCTCCGGCTATTTATCTGAAAGGCGGATTTGATAAAAGCTTTGCTCCTAAATTAAGAGTTCGTGGTACTGCTTCTTTCTATCACAACGGAAGCTCTGGTGGTAACACCTTATATGCAGGCGACCGTACCGGTTCCAACTACTTTATGCCAATGGAAAAAGCAGGATCAACAGTGGCCGCTCAGTTTAGCTCAGGCCGGCTCAATCCGGGATTCAGCAAAAAAGTTGATGCGTTTCAGCTGAACGGATTTGTAAAAGCAGGCGGACTTGAACTCTTCGGTACTTTCGAAACCGCTAAAGGAAGAACCAAAGCCGAAACTGAAACCAGGAAATTCACTCAGCTTGCTGGAGATGTGGTTTACCGGATCGGACAAAAAGAAAATGTATTTGTAGGTTTAAGACTGAACCAGGTAAAAGGCCAGCTTGCCGGAATGACTGATGATGTTACTGTTAACCGCCTTGCAGTTGGTGGTGGATGGTTCTTAACTAAAAACGTTCTTTTGAAAGGCGAGATCGTAGATCAGAAATATAAAAGCTTCCCTTCTGCTGATCATCGCAATGGTGGAAAGTTCAATGGTTATGTGATCGAAGCTGTGGTTGGCTTCTAAGGATCACGGCTCTAAACAGCTACCGTAGAAAGGAAATGGGCCGCAGTTTACGGCCCATTTTTAAATCCTTTCAAAACAAAAATAAAGATCATGCTACCTGTATCGCTTAAAATATTTCTACCTTTTATTTTTTCGTTATTCAACAGTTCCCTGCTGTTTAAAGCCGAAGACAAAAAGCCGGCGAACGATTTTAAATGGGCGGTAGGATCAATGAGCACTTTAAAGGTTTCAGGAAAATCCAATGTCAATTCCTTCACCTGTGCCATCACCAGTTATAGAGGACCGGATACGCTATATTGTGAAGACGATCGCGGCTCCGGAAAACCGGTCAGATTAAAGGGTGTTCTGGAGATCAATATGAATCAGTTTGATTGTAAAAACAAAATGATCACCAACGATTTCCGCAAAACAGTCAGGGTAAAGGAAGATCCTAACCTTCAGGTTCGTTTTTTATCTCTTTCTCAACTCCCTTCTTTTGGAAAAAATGCGCAGTGCATCAAAGGAATGGTTGAAGTAAAACTGGCCGGCGTGGCTAAAATTGTAGAGATCCAGTATGGCTTTGTAAAATCGGAAGGCGATTCTTTTACAATGACAGGGAAAACCAGCTTTTGCTTCTCCGATTTTCAATTGTCGCCTCCTAAGAAGCTGGCAGGAATAATAGTCATTGAAGATGAATTCACAGTTGAATTCAACCTCGCGCTTTCGCTTGTAAGCTAATCTTTTGTTTAACCCTTTCTATAATCCCAACACCCGACCCTATTTCATAAATGCCCCGGCTGGTCCGGGGTATTTTTTTTCTGCATCCTCTACAATCAAAATCCAGTCTTTGCCATAACCGGATGAAGGTGGATTGAAAATTTTCTGACCGGTATTATCAATCTGCATCAGCCCGGAAGCCTTGCCATTGCGTGGATCATACCAGAACCCTTTCAGCCTTTTACCTGAGATCTTACCTAATAAAAGAGTAAAGGGTTTTCCCGTTGAGGTATACACGAAAACATAATCCTTACCCCGGGTTGCCTGAATCCTTTCGGCAGAAGGGTAATTATTCTCCAGGATCAGCGATTGATCCGGAACCCGTTCCAGTAATGGATATGCTTCCATCAGGTTCCGAACATGAATCATCTGTTTTGCCCCGGGCAGTTCCAGTGCATCATACCAGTAATGATGCGGCCCATTAACCGCTTCCGTAGCGGGCGAATACATTTGCCAGATATCATGGCATCCATAGGTATGGCCAAAGGCACCGGCAAAAAGATCGAGGTATGCCGCCTTTCGCACATCGTACGCATTTGAAGTGCCCAGATCATTTGCATTAAAACAAACGGGATGATCTTCATATATTGGTTCACCATCAATCACCGGCCGAACCGGATTCAGATTATACATGGCTGTGATCCGATTATAAACGTCCAGGTCCCTGCAATGACCGTTTTGAATCATATTAAATGTAAGCCAGTCTTCATTTAAAAAATATTCGGCCGAACCAATCCGGTTCGGTTGCGAATGATAGGTTATCATCGCCCTATCCCCCGTTTCTTTCCGGATGACCCTTCCCATGGCATTCCAGATGGAAAGATCATTTTCATCCCTGGGAATGCGGTCCCCACCAAGGATCCAGATGAGATTGGTTTTGGACCTGTATCTTTTTGCCAGCCAGCCGGCATAAACTTCTGCATTTTGAACCGTAAAAACTTCCGGCCCTTTCCCCCATTTGTCCTTATATACTTTGTCGCCCCAGGAAGGCAATAGCCCGATATTGATATTGTAAAAAGCAGCCCGGTCAATGATGTAATCCACATGTTCAAAATATTTTTCATTCGGCTTCGAAGGATCTTCATCTATAAGCGGCAGATTACCATAGGCATTTGGCACCCGTAGTCCATCCATTTCGGCCAGCACCACTGCCTGAACCAGGTTAAAACCCTGTTCCGCCCTTCGTTTCAAATAAATTTCCACTTCCTCGCGGTTCAACCGGTGAAAAAGTTCCCAGGCAGTATCGCCCATCCAGAAAAAAGCCTTGCCATCTTTCAGCAGATAACGTTTGTTCGGGCTGAGGGTAAACTGCGAAAAACCGTGCTGATAAAGGAGGGAAAAAAAGATGAAAACCAATACTCTGTACATAACTGAATAGGTTGGTTACAACAATAATAATTTTATTTTTTCAAATCCGGTACAGCGGCGGCCCCCGGGATTCTACCATGTTCATGCGCCCCCGATCAGAGTTATTGTTAATACAGGGGGATTTGTTTAAGTTAGCATTCAGTTCCAACCAAAACGATTACTTATAACGATGCGTGCACCCATTACCGCTGCCCTGGCTCTGCTTATGCTTTTTTCCTGCCGGCAATCCGATACGGTTTTTCAGAAAAAGAAATCTTCACACACCGGGATATCTTTCAATAACCGGATTATTGAAAATGATTCCATCAATCCACTGGATCTCGAATTTCTATATAACGGAGGTGGTGTGGTGGCCGGTGATTTTAATAACGATGGACTAATCGACCTCTATTTTACCGCCAGCACCGAAAGCAACAAACTTTATATGAATCAGGGTGATTTCCGGTTTCAGGATATTACCGAAACTGCCGGCGTTACAGGAGAATCGAGGTGGAGCAATGGAGGCTCGGCGGTGGATATCAATAATGATGGTCTGCTCGACATTTATGTTTCGGCCACCATTAAAAGCAATGCCGCCGACCGCGCTAACCTGTTGTATGTGAACCAGGGACTAAACGAAAATAAGATTCCTGTTTTCAGGGAAATGGCGGCTGAATACGGACTGGCAGATACCGGATACTCGGTGCATGCCGGATTCTTCGATTATGATAACGATGGCGACCTCGATGTTTATATTGTTCAAACAAAACTGGCCAGCCGGGGCGGTTCTGATTTTATAGTGAACAACCATGGCGATACATCTTCCATGGATTATGATAAGTTGTACCGCAACGACTGGAATGATTCAATGCAGCATCCGGTATTCACCGATGTATCCCTGGCAGCCGGAATAAAAGGGCATGGCTACGGATTGGGCTTTAATATTGCGGACCTGAACAAAGACGGATGGAAAGATATTTATGTAACCAATGATTTTTATGGCAGCGACGAACTGTACATCAATAACGGCGATGGCACGTTCACCAATAAGATCAGGGAGTATTTTAAACACAGTTCACAAAACGCCATGGGCAATGATATTGCCGACATCAATAATGATGGCCTCGCAGATGTGCTTGCGGTGGACATGAACCCGGAGGATAATTATCGCAAGAAAAAAAACATGGGAGGTAATAATTATTTCATTTTTCAGAACATGATATTTGAAGGTTATGTATTGCAATATGTTCGCAATACCCTCCAGTTGAATTTGGGGGAAAAGCCTTTAACAAGCGGATTGCGGGGCGAACCGCTGTTTGGCGATATCAGTTATTATGCGGGAATCGCTGAAACCGACTGGAGCTGGAACGCCAACATCGTTGATCTGGACAATGACGGGCTTCGGGATATCTTCATAACAAATGGGTATCCCCGTGATGTAACCGACCACGATTTCGCCGCTTTTCGGAGCAGCGTATCAAAAGTGGCCTCCAAAGAAGAACTGATTGATCAGATGCCGCAAATCAAGGTTAAAAATTATGCTTACCGCAATACCAACGGACTGAAATTTGAAGATGTAAGTTCACGCTGGGGATTTGATGAACTTTCGTTTTCTAACGGAGCCGTATATGCGGATCTGGATAACGA
>JAEZAY010000517.1 GCA_023427575.1 Bacteroidota bacterium
TTCGCAAGGCCATTCAAAATAAAACCATCCGCGGGCCGCGGATTCTGACCGCCGGAAAATCGATCGCAACCACCGGGGGCCATGCCGACCCAACCAATGGGTACCGTATAGATCTGATGGGAGATCCCGGCCCTGATAAGGGAGTAGTAAATGGTCTGGATGATGATCGCAAGGCGGTGCGGCAACGCTATAAGGAAGGGGCCGACCTGATTAAGATCACTGCTTCGGGAGGTGTTCTCAGCGTGGCAAAAAGCGGTGAAAATCCACAATTCACCGAAGCGGAAATCAGAATGGTGGTGCAAACGGCGATTGATTATGGTTTCAAAGTGGCCGCGCATTGTCATGGTGCCGAGGCCATGAAACGTGCCGTTCGGGCGGGCGTGCATTCTATTGAACATGGTACTTATATGGATGATGAAGTGATACGTTTAATGAAAGAACACGGTACCTATTATGTGCCTACCATAACCGCAGGGAAAGCGGAGGGCGATTCGGCTAAAAAAGCGGGTTATTATCCTGATCTCGTAACGCCAAAAGCACTCGCCATCGGACCCAGAATTCAAAGCACGTTTGCAAAAGCCTATAAAGCCGGCGTCAGGATTGCATTTGGAACCGATGCGGGCGTATATGCTCATGGTAAAAACTGGCTGGAATTTGTGTATATGACAGAGGCGGGAATGCCTTTGATGGAAGCTATTCAATCGGCTACCCTGGCGGCTTCCGACCTGCTGGGGATCAGTGATTTTACCGGTACTATTGAAAAAGGAAAGATGGCGGATATAATAGCGGTTGACGGAGATCCGTTCAAAGATGTAAAGCTGATGGAAAAAGTGGTGTTTGTTATGAAGGAAGGCGTCAGGTATTAAAGATTCTACAGTCATTTGTAAATGACCCCTTCCACTTTTTTTTACAAAAAAAGTGGAGCAAAAAATCGGGCTGCGGAATAAATCCTAAAAATTAAAACTCCCGGCATAAGGGAATGTGCAAATGTGCGAAAGTGCCAATGTGCAAATTCAAATCCGGACAGTTATATACTTTAGCCGTGACTTGTTTTTATTTTACGCCGTCCGTTTCATTTTGCAAATTCGCACATTATCACATTATCAAATTATCACATTTCCACATCATTGGTGTCCGGTTAATTATTTTCAATTTGCCTGAAACCTGTATCAACAGTAGGTTACGAGCAGTCATTTTAAATGACCCCTTCCACTTTTTTTTAGAAAAAAAGTGGAGCAAAAAAATCGGGCTGCGGAATAAATCCTAAAAATTGAAACTCCCGGCATAAGGGAATGTGCAAAAGTGCAAATGTGCGAATGTGCCAATGTGCACATTCAAATCCGGACAGTTATATTCTTTAGCTGTGACTTGTTTTTATTTTATTTTACGCCGTCCGTTTCATTTTGCAAATTCGCACATTATCGAATTATCACATTATCAAATTATCACATTCGCACATTCGCACTTCTATTTCTTCCACTTCCTCAGTTGCTGAACCAGGGCCCGGAAATCTTTCGGCAGGGGAGCTTCAATATCATGAGTTATTCCATCGGGCGTATCGAATTTAAGGCGGAAAGAATGGAGCGCCAGCCGCGACAGGATCGGGCGTTCGTCTAATTCGTTTTTGGAAAGATTATAGTTCTTTTTGATCGAAGACAAATAAACAGGAGCCGGATCTCCGTATAAAGCGTCGCAAACAATCGGATGACCCAGCGATTGCATATGCACCCGAATCTGGTGGGTTCTGCCGGTATGAATTTGAAATTCAACCAAAGAAAATTTACCAAATGATTCCAGCACTTTGTAGTCTGTTACAGACGGTTTTCCTCTTTTATGAATCAGCATCATTCCGCGGCGGGCCATATTTTCCGCTATCGGCGCGTCAATGGTTCCTTCCTTATCGGCCGGAACACCTGAAAGCAAACCCCGGTAATATTTTTCAACGCTTCGGTCTTCAAATGCGATGGAAAGATGACGATGTGTTATTTCATCTTTTGCAAATACAATGACACCGCTGGTGTCACGGTCAAGGCGGTGCACCACGAAGATCTCGCCATATCTATCTTGCAGGATTCGCTTCAACGAAATTTCAGTTCCCTCGCGATCGGCAATGCTTAACAGCCCTGCCGGCTTATTCACCGCAACAAACGAATCTGTTTCTGATAAAATTTCTAGTTTCACTTTAAAACTATATTGAGTGGAAATTCCAATTACTTAAGAGCCGCTTTTTTAGCGTAGGAGGCATTCATAAACTTAAGCAACCGCACTTCTTTTTCCGAAAGAAAACGCCATTTGCCTCTCTCAACATTTTTCTTCGTAAGATTGGCATACATAACGCGGTCGAGTCCACGAACATCATAACCAAGCGATTCGAATATGCGCCGCACAATCCGGTTTTTCCCACTGTGAATTTCAATTCCGATCACCGATTTGTCTTTTGAATCGGCGTATGCCAGCGAATCGGGTGAAACCGTTCCGTCGGTAAGGGTTATGCCATTCAGGATCGTTTCGAAATCATGTTTTGTAAGTGGCTTATCAAGCTTAACTTCATAGATCTTCCTTACCTGATAACTGGGATGCGAAAGTTTTTGAGCAAGTTCGCCGTCATTGGTAAACAATAATACCCCGGTTGTATTGCGGTCGAGACGGCCAATTGGATAAACTCTTTCCGTGGTAGCGTGTTTGATCAGATCAAGTACCGTTTTGCGGCCCTGCGGATCTTCGGTGGTTGTAATAAAATCTTTGGGTTTGTTTAGCAGAATATAAACCAGGTTCCGGCGGGTCATTATTTTCTTCCCGTTATAGGTGATTTCATCCTTATCCGAAACTTTGAAGCCGGGTTCAGTTATCACAGTTCCGTTAACGACAATCAATCCCTTCTTTACAATTTCCGCTGCATCGCGTCTGGAACTAACCCCCGCATGCGCAATGTATTTGTTCAGGGGCATGATCGTTTTCCCTGCTTTCGATTCTTCTTTTTCAACGGGCTTTGGCGCCGGTTTGGCAGCTTTCACCGGAGTTGTTTTTGGTTTGGTTGCCGGCGCAGGAGCAGCTTTTTTAGCAGCTGGCTTTTGCGGAACAGGATCAGTGCTTTCTTTTTTCGGCTTTCCGGCCGATCTTGCCTTACGGTCAAAATAGGAGGAACGTTTGTAAGCGGCATCGTTGGAATCCCGCTCCGTACCGGCCCGGTTTGCAGCTCTCGCTTCTTTTGCTTCCGCCTTTTTTTTATCGAAATATTCTTTTGTTTCCTGCCTGATTTTTTTCTTTTCCTGCCTGATTTTTTCCTTTTTACGGGCGCCTTTTTCTTCCTGAACGATGAATTTCTGAAATGCCTGTTTGGCCATGGTGAAGTAGTTTGCTGTTTTCCAACAGTAATGAATAATGCGCCAAAGATAGGACAAAAAAAGCGGACCCCTGGTCAGGGCCCGCTACACACAAAAACAACGGACATTATGCGGATACGGTCTTTTTACTTCTATGTTTCCTGTTCTCTTTCATTTTTTCTTTCTGTTCGGGAGTAAGGATTGAATTCATTGCTTTACGTTGCTCACTACGAAGAGCGCTGATCTGTTTTTTACGCTCTGTTTCATCGAGCGATTTGTTTTCACGAACCGCAATTAACTTTTTCTTATGGGTTTCATTCAGCGCCTGCAGCTTTTTTTGCTGGTCTTCGGTTAAAGACAGCTCCTGCTTCATTTTTGACCTGCCATTTCCGTCCATTTTTTTCCGGGCAGGATTGGCCTTTCTTTTTTCAGCCAGCTTCGTTTTTTGCTCAGCGCTTAAGATCTGTTCGGTCTTTAACCGGTGTTCTTTTACTATTGCAGTTCGTTTCGCTTTTTTCGCCTCGGTATTGAGGCTGCTGTCTTTTTTCAGCATTTCCATTTGCCGGCGCAGGTCTGCACTGGCAGCCTTCATTTCAGTTTTCTGCGTTTCGGTGAGGTTCAGGTCCTTATAGAATTTTTCGGAATTCATTTTCCCTTTTCGTCCCCGGTGATCGTCCTTTGTTGCTTGCGCGTTTACTCCCAGCGAGAGTATCATCATTAGTCCAATTCCCGTTATGATCTTATTCATATTTTTTACATTTTATACAGTATAGAATAGACAGAATCTAAAAGGTTTAAAAGAGAATTTTAAAAATCCGGAAGGAGCGATGGAGGGAAGATTACATCCAAAGATCTGGAACCATTGTATGATAGTTTCTGCAATAAAAGGAATGGCAAAGAGTGGGAATCTGAATCCCTGTTGCCGGCCTGGCCTGCCTTGATTTTTCAAAGCCGGTGTACTGCAGTTTAATTAGATTCTAAAGCGCAAACATATTCGTCCGCCTTTTTTTTAATTGTCCAGATTAGTTGAACTGCCTTTGGCAAGGCTGAATTAAAAACCCTGTCAGGATTCCCGGTTTTTGATAAATCTCAACGACCATATTATGGAGAGCTGTTTCCAGGGCTTTCCGGCTTATAGAGGTTCTGATAAGTTTAGACTAAAGCAGGATCAGGATTTGTTGGCTAATTGTCCGCAGGCGGCATCAATATCTTTCCCCCGGCTTCTTCTCAGGCGTGCATTTACTTTATGCTTTTCCAGGTAAGCCATGAAGGC
>JAEZAY010000523.1 GCA_023427575.1 Bacteroidota bacterium
TTTCCGCATCAGACCGGCAATCGGTTTAAAGTAGATCCCCTCCAGGGTCCTGTCTGCTCTGGTTTCCTTCTTTTCATGCGCGACCATCAAGATTCCAATTACCGGGAATACATCCGCTTCAATAAAAGCGGCTTTCAGGCGAACAGCATTATAAAAAGGCAGTTCTTTTTCATAGTCGTTGTGCGCAAATATTTTTACCTGCGCGTAAACCGATTGGGAACCGGCCAGAAGAAGTAGGAATAGTTTTTTCATTCTTTAATGAAATTGTTCATGAATCAAATTGAGTTGCAAGACCATTATTTCTTAGAGCAAACAGATGGCCCGCTGGTCTGGAATTAATTACATTCTAAAAATCGAATTTATGAGATCCATATTTTTCCTGTTTATGATAGCCATTTTTATCGCCTGCGAATCGCCTGAACAGGCAACCGGTACCAGTTCGCCCGATTCGTTAAGCCTGGATCCGAACCGTTCAAAAGTGGAAACAGATACCACCATGCACCGCGATTCTATACCTGGTGGAACCGCTATTGAACCCTGAGGATGGTACTGTTTTTTTTGGATAACTTGTATAAATATCATTCATTCTAAATATCAAACCTATGCTTTGGAAAGGAAGGCAACAAAGTACAAATGTAGATGATCGCAGAGGCATGTCGGGCGGACAGTTCGCTGTTGGTGGCGGTGTAATTGGGGTCATCATTTTATTATTAAATTTTTTCCTGGGCGGCGATGGATCTTCCATACCTGAAATGATGCCGGGACAGCAGCAGGCTACCCAGCTTTCGCCGCAGGCTCAACAGGAAGACGATGAAAGAGCGGAATTTGTAGGTGTGGTTTTAAAGGAAACGGAAGATGTATGGAATGAAATCTTCCGGCAGGCAGGCCAGCAGTACCAGGAACCAACCCTTGTTCTATTCCGCGATTTTGTACAATCGGGATGTGGTGGCGCCAGCTCCCAATCGGGGCCTTTTTATTGCCCTGCCGATCAGAGACTTTACATCGATTTGTCGTTTTATGAAGATCTTCAGACCCGCTTCAAAGCACCCGGCGATTTTGCTATGGCCTATGTGGTTGCCCATGAGGTGGGTCATCATATTCAAACTTTACTGGGCACTTCCCAAAAGGTTAACCGCGCACGTCAATCACTTAGCGAAGGCGAAGGAAATAAAATGTCGGTAAAACTGGAACTTCAGGCCGATTTCCTTGCCGGCGTATGGGCGCATCATACCCAGCGTACAAAGGGTATCCTGGAAGAAGGGGATATTGAAGAAGCGCTGAATGCGGCAAATGCCATCGGCGATGACCGGCTGCAGCGGCAATCGCAGGGCCGGGTAGTGCCCGATGCGTTTACTCATGGAACTTCCGCGCAAAGAATGTACTGGTTTAAAAAGGGCTATGAAACAGGCGATATCCGCCAGGGCGATACCTTCAATTCTGAATTCTGATTTGCTACCACGATAACCGGTGACCGAAAACGGCATACGGGTAATTTGGCTATCCATACTTCATGCTTTACAATCTGGAACCTAAACAGAAAACGGCGATTCTTTCGGGGATATTAGTGGGGATGTTCCTTAGCGCGCTTACCAGTACGGTTGTTAGTACGGCCATGCCCACCATCATCGCCGATCTCGGCGGGATGGAATATTTGAGTTGGGCGCTGACGGCTTATATGCTTAGCTCCACGGTTTCCATGCCGATAGCGGGAAAGCTGTCGGACATGTTCGGACGAAAACCATTTTACATCGGCGGCATCCTGATTTTCCTGCTCGGAAATATTTTGTGTGGAACCTCTCATTCCCTTACCTCCTTTGTAATCTACCGGGCCATTGCCGGAATTGGCGGCGGCGTAATGCAGGCAAATGCGATGACCATCATTGCCGATCTGTACCCACCGGCAAAAAGGGGGAAATACCAGGGCATGATCGGGGCGGTATTCGGAATTGCCAGCGTGATTGGGCCAGTAACAGGAGGCTATATTACCGATCAGTGGGACTGGCACTGGGTGTTCTGGATAAACATCCCGATTGGTCTCATCGCGATTTTCATACTGGCCTATGCGTTGCCAGGGTTTACCTTATCTAACAGGAAGGCTAAAATTGATTATGCCGGTGCCGCTTTTCTAATCGCAGCTTTCACGCCTATGCTGATCGCTTTCACCTGGGCCGGAGCGCAATATGACTGGCTGTCGGCACCGGTTCTTTCACTGCTGGGGGTATCGCTGCTTGCGCTGATCGTTTTCCGGCACATCGAAAAAAGGGCTGCCGAACCCATCATCCCTCTTACCCTGTTCCATAACCGAATATTCAATGTATCCGTTATTACCGCATTTCTGATGTCGGTTTCGATGTTCGGGACCCTGATGTACATTCCTATGTATATCCAGGGAGTAAAAGATTACTCTGCTTCGGGATCCGGCATTGCCATAGCACCCATGATGGGCGGGATGGTACTGGCTACTGTTGTCAGCGGACAAATTGTAACCCGAACCGGGAAATACAAAAAACTGATCATCGCGGGTTTTATTATCATGACCCTTTCCATGGTCATGCTGAGCATAATGAACGAGCATAGTTCTGTTCAGGTCCTGATTCTCAGTATGGTGTTTTTTGGGATTGGGCTTGGTACGGCCATTCCAATTTTTGTGGTAGTGGTTCAGAGTGCATTTCCGCACTCCCAGGTTGGAATTGTAACCGCGGGCCTGCAGTTTTTCCGAAGCATAGGAGGCACTTTTGGCGTGGCATTAATGGGTTCCATCATTAACACCCGGTTTGGAGATGCCGCCCTCGACCTGCTTCCTGCCAGTACGCGAAAAAATTTTACCGAAGCTGAACTGAATCTTTTTAAAACTCCGCAAGCCTTATTTAATCAGGATACGGTTACCGAAGTGCTGGAAGCAGCAAGCCCCGAAAATAAAACCATTATTTCGGCGGCAATTCTGAATCTGCGGGCTGTACTTTCAGATGCTTTTCACCATATCTTCCTGCTGAGTGTAATCGTTATTGCGGCGGCATTGATCCTGTCTTTTTTCCTGGAAGAAATTCCATTGAGGTCGAGCAATCATACCCCCGCCGAACAATCCGGCATGGAAATGATGGCCGATGGATCGGCGATTCCGGGCATCATTATTCCGGTAGAAGGCCAGCCCGATATACTGGACGGAACAGACCCTCCGCATGCAAGACCCAGCCGTTCGGCGCATCGGTCGGCGCCGCTCAATAAGCCCTGAAATAAATCCGAATTCTTCGTTTAAGCATTCGGGTTAAACCGTCAGTGCGTCCCTTATTATCCTTCAATTCCCAGTTCTTCCTGGATTTTTTCAAGTGATTTGCCCTTGGTTTCCGGCAGCCATTTCCAAACGAATATCAAATGCAGGAGCATCATCGCGGCAAAGAACAGAAAGGCATACATGCCTCCGTTTGGAATGTTTTCAGCTATGATCGGGAATACCCAGGATAAGGCGGCCGCCATAATCCAGTGCGTAAAGCTTCCGAGCGATTGCCCTTTTGCCCGAACCTGATTTGGAAATATTTCGGAGATAAATACCCAGATAACCGCGCCCTGAGAAAATCCGAAGAAGGCGATAAAGCCGATCAGATAAAACATCATCTGGTATCCCGAAGAGTCGCCCGTCTCGGCGCTGGTGAATGAAAATGCTGCCAGGGCCAGAAAGACGATCATTCCCACAGATCCTATTAATAGAAGCGTTTTCCTTCCAAACCGGTCAATCATCGACATGGCAACCAGCGTGAAGAGGAGGTTGGTAGCGCCAATGGAGATCGATTGAAGAAAAGCCGAATCAGTACCAACGCCGGCCATTTCAAAAATGCGGGGCGCATAATAGATAATCGCGTTGATTCCGGCAAGCTGGTTAAATACAGCCAGTAATACCGCAAACGTGATGGGCTTGCGATACTTGGATTGAAACAGCGATTCTTGATTTACCGACACAGATTCCCGGATATTACTGATTACAGTATTTGTATCGGGTTCGCCCAAACGCTGAAGTACAGCCGATGCTTTTTCGGGAAAATTGTTTAGTACAAGCCATCTTGGACTTTCGGGAATTGAGAACAGGAGAAAGTAAAACAGCGCGGCCGGTATGGCCATGATCCCAAGCATCCAGCGCCAGGAATCTTCCCCCAGTCCAATAAAAAAATAATTAGACACGTAAGCCAGGAAAATCCCGATCACAATATTCAACTGAAAAAATCCAACAAGCCGGCCCCGGAGCTTTGCCGGCGCGATTTCAGCAATATACATGGGACCTATAACCGAAGATGCGCCCACTGCCACACCGCCAATAAAACGGCAAATGATAAAGGGCAGCCAGGCCGACGAAAGGGCGCAACCGATGGCCGATAAAAAATAAAATATTGCAACTACAAACAATACTTTCTTCCGGCCGTAACGCTGCGCCGGCACACCTGCCACAATGGATCCGATGACTGTACCAATTAAGCTGGAAGCAACGGTTAAACCCTGCCAGAAGCTGTTCAGCTCCCATAATTTTTGAATGGTTCTTTCGGCCCCGGAGATTACAGCGGTTTCAAAGCCAAATAAAAAACCGCCCAATGCAGCGATAAGGGCTATGCGGACAGGGTATGCAAACATGTTTGGTTGTTTTATTAATTAAATTTATCCGTTCATTACTATAAACCCGAAATATAAATAATAAAACCCTGTTTATGCAAGAGCCAATTTGGGGAATTGATCTGGGCGGAACAAAGATCGAAGGAGTTATACTACCATCAACAGATAGTACGAGCTCAATAGTAAGAACCCGAATCAATACCGAAGCGGACTTCGGTTACGATCATATTGTTTCCCAGATTGCCAAACTGGTGGCGATAATGAAAACGCAATCGGGTTTAAATCCATCTGTAATTGGATTTGGAACTCCCGGTGTTCTTGATCCCGATTTAAATACCATGAAAAACTGCAACTCTACGGCACTGAACGGGAAACCGTTGAAAGAGGACCTGGAATCGGCATTGGGCGTACCTGTTATACTTGCCAATGATGCCAACTGTTTTGCGCTGGCGGAAACCCATTGGGGCGTGGTACGTGAAAAAATACCCGAATCGCAAATGGTATTTGGGATCATCATGGGGACGGGCGTTGGCGGAGGATATGTAATGAACAAAAAAGTATGGGGCGGCCGGCATGGCATCGCAGGGGAATGGGGCCATAATTTTCTGGATGAAAGCGGAGGGCCATGTTATTGCGGCAAGTCGGGCTGCGTAGAAAAAATCTTGTCGGG
>JAEZAY010000531.1 GCA_023427575.1 Bacteroidota bacterium
CCCTCATTCGCGCAGCAACTGGGAATTTTTTCCATTCAGGAAAAAAGTACTGAACTGGTATCGGCTTTTCTTAAATTGGCCCGGAACCATTTCAGATATATAAATCTGAATTTAAACAGGGTTGTAAAAAGCCAGGACTTTAATCTTCGGCCCCGAACCAATTTCATTTTAAATCTGAACAGGAACTACGGTGAAATATTCAATGGTTATACGATGGAATGCCGCGACAACCTCCGGAAAGCACATTCAAGACAATGCCTTTTCAGTACCGGGATTTCTGCGGAAGAAATTATCAGGCTGTTTAAAAATGTGTACGGGGCCTATCATAAAAGGGATGAAGCGGAATACCGTTCTTTCCTGAATTTTATTTCCCGCCCCAATCCTGAAATTGAAGTGATCAGGGGCTCAGTGCTTCATGCCCAGACCGGCGCCTTATTGTATGCGGGGTTACTGCTTAAATATAAAAACCGCATCTACTATACGATGGGAGCCCCTACCGAAGCAGGGAGAAAAGCCAGGGCAACCTATTTTTTTATTGATCAGATTTTACAGAGATATGCGGGTACTGAAATGATCTTTGATTTTGAAGGCTCGGAATTGCCCAATGTCGCCGCCTTTTACAAGCGGTTTGGACCCGAGCGGGAAGAATATTATAACCTGAAAATAAACCGGCTTCCCTGGCCTTTAAACCTGGTTAAGAAATAGATCTTTCTTCCAGGATTTTTTCCGCTATCAGCAGGTCCAGCGGCTGGGTGATTTTGAGATTGGTGATCTCGCCTTCCACCAGATGTATCTTAACACCGATCCTTTCAACAACTGATGCCTCATCCGTAAATGACTCGCTGTAATCCTGTTCAAAAGCAGCCTTCAGAATTTCACTGAAAAAAGTCTGCGGAGTTTGAATAATCCTGACCTTTTCGCGGTCGATCATGTGATTGCCCGATACCGATTCGATTCGGATCGTATCCACCGCCCTGATCGCCGGAATGGCATTGCCATGCTCCAGCGCTGTTTCATAACAACGATGCACCAGCTTTTCCGTTAACAGGCAACGAACGCCATCATGTACAAACACGATGGAATGATGTTTCACGAAACTTAACCCCGTTTTAACAGAATCAAAACGGGTGGCGCCTCCGGGGGTTAACAGGATCCGCTCCGGACTGATCGTAGTAGCCATTATTTCCCGGCCTGTGTCGAGATGCGATTCAGGCAGCACCAGAATGATCTCCAGATCGGGAAAAGATTCCAAAAAAGTGTTAAGAGTATAATAAAGCAGGGGTCGTCCCGACAATTGCAGGAACTGTTTAGGAATTTTTGTACCCATTCTTAATCCCGAGCCGCCGGCCACAATTACAGCGTATTTCCGCATTTTCCAGTTTTCAGGTTAGTCCAGTTCCGGTTGATCTTCTTCGCCGCCCAGCAGTTCTCTTTCGATCTCTTCCATCTGAACAATATCCCAGGCTTCACTTTCAGTAGGGGTTACATTCATCAGTTCAAGCAGACTCAGCTCATCCAGGCGCTCTTCAACCGGAGCCTGTAATTCGCATATAACAAAAGAAGCATGATTCTCATAAAACCGGTGCTGAATTTTAACAAGAGTTTCAGCAGCAGCGATATCAATGTTTTCAATGTCTCTCATTATAACAACCGCGTTTTTTACCGCATGTTGAAGCAATGGACTTAAACTATTTTCCATTTCATCTGTCATATTAGCAGCCAATTGCTTTTCATCAATCGTAATGACATGGAATTTTTCTCTGGTATCAATTTTGACCTTCATAATCACTTAAATCTGATCCGGATGGTTTCATTCCGGACGGCTAAAGAAGTCAAAAATATTCGTTATTATTGTATCAAACCCAACAAATTACAAAATGGATAATAATTTTTCGGCCCAGGTTAAGGAGATAATCTCGTTTAGCAGGGAAGAAGCGTTGAGGCTCGGAAATGATTTCATCGGAACGGAACATTTGTTGCTGGGATTAATCCGTGAAGGCGATAACACCGCTGTACGGATTCTGAAAAGCTTTAACATAGATCTGTATGAACTGCGAAAGGAAGTAGAATTGGCGGTGAAGGATAAAACCGGAAAGAATATTGCCAACATAAACAGCCTTCCGCTTACCAAACAGGCGGAAAAGGTGATCAGAGTTACAGTTCTGGAAGCAAAGGCGCTTAAAAGTCCGACAGTTGAAACAGAACACCTGATGCTCTCAATTCTTAAGAATAAAGAAAACATAGCTACTCAAATCTTAAATCAATTTGACGTGGATTACGATTTATTCAGAAACGAACTTGGTGTAGTAAAAAGCAATGATGTCCGCAGTGAATATGCTGAAGAAAATGATGATGATTTTGATGATGAAAAAAAATACTCTCAGCAAAAATCACGTTCAGCCGGCACCGCCAAAAGCAAAACACCGGTGCTTGATAATTTCGGACGCGATATAACCCGGCTTGCTGAAAGCGGGGCACTTGATCCGATTGTGGGCAGAGAGGATGAAATTGAAAGGGTTTCTCAGATTCTTTCAAGAAGAAAAAAGAATAACCCCATTCTGATTGGTGAACCCGGAGTCGGTAAAACGGGCATTGTGGAAGGACTTGCCTTGCGCATTGTGCAGCGTAAAGTATCCCGCGTATTGTTCGATAAAAGAGTGATTTCACTGGATCTGGCAGCGCTGGTTGCCGGTACCAAATATCGTGGTCAGTTTGAGGAGCGCATGAAAGCCATCATGAATGAGCTGGAGAAGAACCGCGATGTGATTCTATTCATCGATGAAATTCATACCATCGTTGGAGCAGGAGGAGCAAGCGGATCACTGGACGCGTCCAATATCTTCAAACCCGCTTTGGCAAGAGGCGAATTGCAATGCATTGGCGCATCTACTCTCGATGAATACCGGATGTACATCGAAAAGGATGGAGCTCTCGACAGAAGGTTTCAGAAGGTAATGGTGGAACCGCCTACCGTTGAAGAAACCATTCAGATCCTGAATAATATCAAATCCAAATACGAGGAGTATCACAATGTTCTTTACAGTGATGATGCGATCGATGCCTGTGTGAAATTGAGTGACCGGTATATTACCGACAGACTATTGCCCGATAAAGCCATCGACGTGATGGATGAAGTGGGCGCCAGAGTGCATCTGAAAAACATCAATGTGCCGAAAGAAATTTTGGACCTTGAAAAGAAAATTGAAGACGTAAAGGTTGAAAAGAACAAAGTGGTTAAAAGCCAGAAGTTCGAAGAAGCCGCTTCGTTGAGAGATACAGAAAAACGTTTGCAGGAAGATCTTGAAAAAGCAAAAACAAGCTGGGAAGAAGAAAGCAAACACAAGCGTTATCCGATCGATGAGGAAGCCATTGCCGAAGTGGTAAGCATGATGACCGGAATCCCCGTTAAACGGATGGTTCAGGCAGAAAGTGAAAAGCTTCGCAAGATGTCTGAAGATATGAAGCAGATGGTGATCGGCCAGCAGGATGCTATTCAAAAAGTGGTTAAAGCAATCCAGCGCAACCGGGTAGGGTTGAAAGATCCGAAGAAACCCATTGGTTCCTTTATTTTCCTCGGACCTACCGGAGTGGGTAAAACCGAATTAGCGCGTTCACTTGCCCGTTATATGTTCGATTCGGAAGATGCTCTCATCCGGATTGATATGAGTGAATACATGGAGAAATTTACCGTTAGCCGGCTGATTGGTGCACCTCCGGGATATGTGGGTTATGAAGAAGGCGGTCAGTTAACCGAGCGCGTTCGCCGCAAACCATATTCGGTGATTTTGCTGGATGAAATTGAAAAAGCCCATCCGGATATCTACAATATCCTGCTCCAGGTTCTCGACGATGGTCAATTGACCGATGGACTGGGCAGAAAAGTGGACTTCAAGAATACGACCATTATCATGACTTCGAATATCGGCGTACGGCAGTTGAAAGATTTTGGCGATGGAGTGGGTTTTGCCACCAATGCGCGTACGCAAAGCAGCGACGAGAACAATAAGGCGGTGATTGAAAAAGCGTTGAAACGCACTTTCTCACCCGAGTTTTTGAATCGTATCGACGATGTGGTAGTCTTCAACTCGCTAACCAAAGAGAATATCTTTGAAATCATCGATATTCTTATGAAAGGAGTATTGAAGCGCCTGAGTTCGCTCGGTTTTACGCTTGAACTAACTCCGGAAGCGAAAGACTTCATTGCCGAAAAGGGTTATGATTCGCAGTTTGGCGCCCGGCCGCTTCACCGCGCAATCCAGAAATACCTGGAAGATCCGCTGGCCGAAGAAATCCTTAACCTCAATATCAAGCAGGGTGATGTAATGATCGCCGAATTTGATAAGGAGAATTCACGGATTCATTTTACACTTAAAAATCCGGCGAAGGAAACATCAGAAGCCTGATAACAAAATACATTTTATCGAAAAGCACGTTCGCAAGACGTGCTTTTCTTTTTAGTAGAGACACCGAAGATCGCCGGCGGTTGGCAAATTTTCCTCATTTTTGCATCATGTCTAAAAGGCCGGGTAAGGATAAGATCATAATTACAATAGATGGCTGGTCTTCCTGTGGGAAAAGCACATTGGCAAAACAACTTGCCAAAGAACTTGGTTATGTGTATATCGACAGCGGAGCCATGTACCGTGCTGTTACCTTGTATTTTTTGCGAAATCATGTCGACTGGACCAAGCCGAAAGCAGTGCAGGAAGCATTGAAAAATATTTCAATCGAATTTGTACATAATCCGCAAAGCAATCAATCGGAAACGGTTCTTAACGGCGAAAATGTGGAATATGTGATTCGCGACCTGGTGGTTGCGGAAAAAGTAAGTGAGGTGGCCGCCATTGGTGCAGTTCGGGATTTTGCAGTTCATCAGCAAAAGGAAATGGGCCGGAAAAAAGGAATTGTAATGGATGGAAGAGATATTGGTACCGTTGTTTTCCCCGAAGCTGAACTGAAAATTTTTATGACGGCTGATAATGCGATCCGTGTGGAGCGAAGATTTAAAGAGCTGTATGCGAAAAATCCGAACATCACCATTGAAGAAGTGAAAGACAATCTTCAAATGCGCGATTTTATCGATTCCAACCGCGAGATAAGCCCGCTGCGCCAGGCAGAAGATTCGCTGATCCTGGATAATTCAAAACTGAATATGGAAGAGCAATTGGAGATTGCCCTGAACTGGGCAAAGGAAAGGTTGCCCCTGGAAGTCTGATTATTTTTACTTAATTGTCAGGGGAAATGTGTTCAATTGCCACCGGCAG
This sequence comes from Bacteroidota bacterium, assembly GCA_023427575.1. Lineage (GTDB taxonomy): Bacteria > Bacteroidota > Bacteroidia > Chitinophagales > Chitinophagaceae > Flavitalea. Next base: position 5,265 of record JAEZAY010000531.1, read on the forward strand.
AAATCCGTTCGGAAAATTGAAACGAATGGCAGTGATAATGTGCCAATGTGCTAATGTGAAAATGTGATAATATGATAATATGATAATGTGATAATGTGCAAATGTTCAAATCAGTAGTGTCCGGGTAAATGTATTCAATGGGCCTCGGA
>JAEZAY010000043.1 GCA_023427575.1 Bacteroidota bacterium
AGTCACAGCTATAGAATATAACCCAACAGTAGTAGGACTTACGAGCTAAGAATCATTTCCCAACTGCGGTAACAACTATTTTTATTTTACGCCGTCAGTTTCAATTTTCTTAACGGATTTCTTCCGAAGCCCAGGGAAATACATTTTACCCGGACACTACTGATTATCACATTATCACATTATCACCGCCCTTCGTCTCAATTTTTTGAACGGATTTCTTCCGGGGCCGACTGAATATTTACCCGGACAATAATAATTTCTGAAATAAAAAAATCCCCATGGATTCTGCATCACATGGGGATTTTTAAAATTATCTTATAAAACGTTTACTCGCTAACCGCTTTGTTTACCAGTGCCGCCGCTTCGCTGAGCAGAATGGCCGACTGCACTTTCAAACCGCTTTCTTCGATCAGCTTTTTCGCTTCTTCGGCATTGGTTCCCTGAAGGCGAACGATGATCGGTACATTGATGTTTCCAATGGAATGATACGCGTCTATAACGCCCTGGGCTACACGATCGCAACGAACGATGCCGCCAAAAATATTGATAAGGATTGCTTTCACCTTCGGATCTTTTAAGATGATCCGGAATCCGGCTTCCACCGTTTGTGCATTGGCGGTACCGCCTACATCCAGGAAGTTGGCCGGCTCACCGCCGCTCAGCTTGATCATATCCATGGTTGCCATTGCCAGCCCTGCACCATTCACCATACAGCCCACGTTCCCATCGAGCTTAACAAAATTCAGATTGTATTTACCGGCTTCCACTTCGGTAGGATCTTCTTCGCTCAGATCGCGCAAGGCTTCCAGTTCCGGATGACGCATCATGGCATTGTCGTCGAGATTCATTTTGCAATCAACGGCAATAATCTTTTCATCAGCGGTTTTAAACAGCGGGTTGATCTCAAGAACGCTACAATCCAGTCCTACATATGCATTGTACAGATTGGTTACAAAGCGGACACAGTTTTTAAATGCCTCGCCACTCAATCCCAGGTTAAACGCAATTTTCCGGGCCTGAAATGGTTGCAGACCTCCTGAAGGATGAACCCATTCCTTATAGATTTTTTCCGGGGTATCGTGTGCAACTTCTTCAATGTTCATACCCCCTTCGGTACTGTACATAACAACATTCTGTCCCCGGGTCCGATCCAGCAGGATAGACAGATAAAATTCCTTTACGGGATTGGCGCCTTCATAATAAACATCCTGGGCAATCAGCACCTTATTAACCACTTTGCCGGCCGGTCCGGTTTGAAGGGTAACCAGCGTTCCCCCCAGTAAATTGGAAGCGATGGTTTTGATTTCTTCAGCGCTTTTACCAACCGCTACTCCACGTTGCTCGGTTCCTTCAATCTTACCTTTCCCTCTTCCTCCTGCATGTATCTGCGCCTTTACAACGGCGAACTTATTGCCGTAGTTCACACGTAGATTCTTATATGCTTCTTCGGCAGCCCCGGCGGTATCCACCGGAATTCCTTCCTGTACGGGAACATTGTATTTTTTAAGTAACTCTTTAGCCTGGTATTCGTGAAGATTCATTTGAAAGTGATTTTGCGTTTATTGAGAACATTTACAAACTTTCGCTCGAAAAATTTGCTGCGAAAATAGTTGATTTGCCTTGACTGGTAAAATTCAATACCGAAGCCGAATCTCGGGTCTTATAACAGGCGGGGGTCAGGATCAGGCCGGCAATAGCTGTCATTATGTTGTAAAACAAGAATCATCCAGACAGGTATTGATCATTAGCGCTTGTGCAATCGTATATTTGCCGCTTTAATGCCGGCCTTCATTATCCCCGGCGTAAACAATTATGGGTTCAATCATTCAGAAGATTCAGGAAGCAGTAGATTTTATTCGGAAGCATTATCAGGGAAGTCCGGAAACAGGGATTGTTCTGGGCAGCGGCCTTGGAAATTTTGCCTCCGAAATGGAGATCCATACCGAAATTTCATACAGCGAGATTCCGCATTTCCCGGTCTCAACAGTGGAAGGCCATGCGGGTAAAATGATTTTTGGAAAGATTGAAGGCCGCGAAGTAGTGGCCATGATGGGCCGCTTTCATTTTTACGAGGGCTATGGGCCCGCGGAAGTAGTATTTCCGATCCGCGTAATGAAAATGCTGGGGATCCGGTTGCTGCTTATATCCAATGCCGCCGGTGGCGTAAACCCCGATTTTACAGTGGGTGATCTTATGATCATCCGCGATCATATCAGCTTTTCCATTGTAAATCCGCTGATCGGTATAAATGAACCCGAACTTGGACCACGATTTCCTGATATGAGTGAACCCTATCAGAAAGGCCTGATCCAAAAAGCAAAATCCATCGCCTCCGAATTAAATATCGATGTGCATGAAGGCGTTTATTATGGAGTTACGGGTCCTACATTCGAAACCAGGGCCGAATATTTGCTGATCCATAAAATGGGCGGTGATGCCGTGGGGATGAGTACGGTGCAGGAAGTGATTGTTGCCGCACATATGGGATTACCGGTATTCGCCATCAGCATTATAACGGATATCGGTATCCGTGAAGATGATAACAGGATAACGCATGAAGAAGTGCTGGAGGCGGCCGCGGCGGCGGAACCCAAACTGGCTGCGATATTCCGGCAGATGATTGCTACAGCTTCATGGGATTAACGTTTTAATAAGATCTGCCCTTCATAATTATCATAAATTGAAATCGTTTTTATTTTACCATTTGTGCAGAAATTCCGAGTCCTGATATCATTGGTTGCAGCATGCTGGTTTCTCTCGCTTATGCAGGCGCAGGCCCAGGCCGATCCAATGCGCCGGATGCAGGGCATGGGCAGATCCGGCCAATCGGGTACCACTGATAGTCTGCAGAGAAGAACCGGGCTTGAAGATTCTATTACCATTCGCTTTCGGTACCTCGATTCCACGCGGATGCAGTTTTTTGATTCCAGTCTTTCCGATTTTTCACGTCGGTATCCGTCGCCCTGGAATTATGTAAACCTGGGAAATACGGGTACTGCGGCCAGAAATCTTTTATTCGAACCCAATTTAAAGTCGGGATGGGATCATGGGTTTCATTCTTTTGATCTATATAATTTTACGCCGGAAGAAACCCGGTTTTATAATACCACGCGCCCCTATTCAGAAATAGGCTATGTCCTGGGCAGCCAGGTGGAACAAATGATCAATCTGATTCATACGCAGAATATCATGCCCAACTGGAATATGGCGCTTCAGTACCGACTGATCAATGCCCCCGGATTTTTTCTGAATCAGAATTCAAATCACAATAATTATCGCCTCAGCTCCTGGTACCAGTCGAAAAACAAACGGTATCAGAATCAGGTGATACTGATCGGAAATAAATTGCAGGTAAGTGAAAACGGCGGCATCCGCGATACCGCCAATTACCTCGATGATCCTGCTTATGCCGAACGAAGTACCATTCCCACCTACCTCGGACCGGACACAAGGAGTCGGAATGTTTTTAACTCCAATATCAATACGGGTACCAAATACACCAATGCCACCTATATGATGCGGCAGCAGTATGATATTGGTCAGAAGGATTCAATTGTTACCGACTCATCGGTAATTCCGTTATTTTATCCGCGGCTCCGGCTGGAGCACACCATTTCTTACAATACATACAAGTATCGTTTTACCGATGACCAGGTGGATACATCTTATTACAGGCCCCGCTATCATCTGAATGATACGCTGAGGCTTTTTCGACAGGACCACTGGCGGGTGTTAAGCAATGATTTTTCGTTTTATACTTTTCCCGATGCCAAAAACCCGCAGCAATTTTTTAAAGCAGGGGCCACTATCCAGAATTTATCGGGAAGCTTTGATACCGGACTGGTGAAGGCAACCGGATTCAATTTTTTTCTGCATGGCGAATACCGCAACAAAACCCGCAATCAGAAATGGGATATCGAAGCACTGGGTAATTTTTATGCAGGTGGCTTCAATGCCGGCGACTACGATGCGTATATCAGTCTGAAACGTTTAATAAGTCCGAAGATCGGATACCTGCAGGCAGGGTTCCAGAATGTAAGCCGAACCCCGTCATTTACCTTCGATAATCGCAGCAGCTTTTATCTCAGCGACCGACCCGATGATTTTAAAAAAGAAAATACGATCCATATTTTCGGATCTCTTGATCAGCCGCGTTTCAGGCTGAAACTGACCGCGGGCTATTTCCTGGTGAGCAACTATACTTATTTCCGCGACTACTATGTTCCGGATCAGTCATCAGCCATTTTTAATGTGCTGAGGCTGGGCGCCGAAAAGCAGTTTTCGCTGGGCCGCCGTTTTAACTGGCGCACCTGGATCCTGCTGCAGCAAAAGGCGGGCGATGCACCGGTTAATCTCCCCTTGTTTATTACACGCAACCAGTTCGCCTATGAAGGAAACCTGGGTTTTAAAAATCTTCAATTAAGTACCGGACTTGAGTTCCGGTATTTCACCCCCTATAAAGCAAGCGCATATTCACCGCTAACGGGTCAGTTCTTCTATCAGGATTCCGCGACGGTACGCATGAAGCTTCCCGAAATCACCGCTTTTATGAATTTCCGCATCCGCAGTTTTACCGCCTATTTGCGGGTTGAAAATTTGAATTCCTACAGCTTCAGCAGGGGCGGCTTCGTCAACAACAATGTGCTTACACTGGGCTATCCTTCACCAGGAATGGTAATCCGGCTGGGTATTTTCTGGAGTTTCGTTAACTAATTTCTTTAGAAATAGAGGCCTCCGCATGCCATGGTAACGCGGGGACTAAATTTTTGCGCACCTCATTTATTTTACTACATTTGTCTAAATATAAATTTAGACAAGCCTAAAAATATGCGTTCGTTTTATAGTTTTGTTGTTTTGTTTCTATTGAATCATCTTGTTGCATCTGCACAGGTGATTATTGTTGTTACAGATCAAAAAACAAAAGATCCGGTATCTCATGCCAGTTTTCGGATTGACCGGAAAAAGGCCGGCAATGCCGACCGGTATGGGCGGATCGATCTGGTGATTGATTCTGACTCCACGCCGGTTTTTATCAGTGCCACAGGATATCGGAATGATACCATTTATGCCAGCCCCGCAGATACTGTTATCCTGGTGGAACTGGACTTATCGGAAGATGTATTAGGGGAAGTTGTGGTTACCGGAACCATGCGTACGGTCTTGCGTAGTTCAAGTCCGGTGCCGGTTGAATTGTACACGCCCGCTTTCTTCATGAAAAATCCCACGCCCAATTTATTTGATGCTCTGCAAATGATCAACGGAGTTCGGCCTCAGTTAAACTGCAATGTTTGCAATACCGGTGATATTCATATTAATGGACTGGAAGGACCTTATACGATGATCCTGATCGATGGAATGCCGATTGTGAGCAGTCTGGCTTCAGTGTATGGATTGTCGGGGATCCCTAATTCCATGATTGAAAGAGTGGAGTTGGTGAAAGGACCGGCTTCCTCTTTATATGGGTCGGAAGCCATTGGCGGACTTATCAATGTGATCACAAAAAATCCGGCCCGGGCGCCGCTTTTTTCGGCCGATATTTCCAATACAAGCTGGAATGAAATTTCCGCCGATTTGGGTATGAAGTTCCGGACCGGAAAAAAATCTTCCGCCTTACTGGGCATTAACTACTATTACGCTAACAGCCCCCGCGATCTGAACCACGATCATTTTACAGATCTGACGCTTCAACACCGGATTTCATTATTCAATAAAATAAGCTGGGAAAGAAAAAAATCCCGACAGGCGAACCTGGCTATCCGGTACAACTATGAAGATCGCTGGGGGGGCGACATGCGCTGGAATAAATCGTTCCGGGGAGGAGACAGTTTGTATGGTGAAAGTATATATACCTCAAGGATTGAACTGATCGGAAATTATCAGCTTCCCACCAGTTCCAAATGGACTTTGTCCTATTCCTTTAATGATCATATGCAGCGATCGGCCTATGGCACGATGCTGTTTAATGCGGTTCAGCGAACCGGTTTCGCGCAACTGATCCATGAAAAAGAAATCGGTGCGCATAATCTGCTGGGCGGGATGGTGGGCCGGTTGAACTATTACGATGATAATACGGTAGCTACCCTCGATACTTTACACCGGCGCAATAAGCCCGACCAGGTCTTTCTTCCCGGCATTTTTATCCAGGATGAAATGGAATTAAACATTCGGCATTTATTGCTGCTGGGGCTGCGGAACGACTATGATCGCCGGCACGGAAATATTTTTACGCCGAGAGTGGCATATAAATATAGTTTTCCAAATTCGGATCTCCTGCGGATCAATGCAGGAACCGGATTTCGGGTCGTGAATCTTTTCACCGAAGACCATGCTGCGCTTACTGGTGCCCGTGAGGTGGTGGTCCGGAACCGGCTGAAGCCGGAAAAAAGTTATAATCTCAACCTGAACTATCTGAAAAAAATTCAAACTGAAAAAGGATGGGTGCACCTGGATCTATCGGCCTGGTACACGCATTTTACGAACCGGATCCTGCCCGACTATCTCAGCAATCCCAACCAGATCATTTATGATAATCTAAAAGGATATTCCATATCCAAGGGAATCAGCGCAAACGCCGAAATGGGATTCACTAGTTCATTACGGTTAACCATTGGCGGTACGCTGATGGATGTAAATCTGCACTCCAGAAATGAGACCGGCAAATCGGTTCGCAGCCGCCAGCTTCTGACAGAAAACTGGACCGGCACCTGGACCATTTCCTATAGTTTCCGAAAACCGGGGCTTGTGCTTGATTATACCGGGAATATTTATGGTCCCATGCTGCTGCCCGTTCTTTCCGATCTCGATCCGCGGGCTAAAATTTCGCCGGTCTGGAGCATTCAGAATCTTCAGCTCACCAAAAAATGGAATTCCCGTTTTCAGGTTTATGGCGGAGTTAAAAACCTGCTGAACTGGACCCCTGCGAAAAACGCTCCGTTTCTGATTGCCCGATCCTTTGATCCTTTTGATAAACAGGTTCAGTTTGACGCCGGAGGGCAGCCAGTATCCACGCCCGGGAATCCGTATGCCCTCAGTTTTGATCCGAACTATGTATATGCGCCAAACCAGGGAATCCGGATTTTTGCCGGAATCCGGTACAATGTGGAAAGAAGCCATTGATTCGGCCGTAAATCTTTTGTTCATATATTTGCGGGGTGAAACGCCGGCTAACGCTCATATTACTGGCCCTTTACCTGTTTTCATTTTCAGAATTCTCGCAGCTTTTGAAAATGCCTGTTCTGGTACAGCATTTTATTGAGCACCGTCAGTTTGATCCTTCCACTACCTTTTGGGATTTTATCCGCGAACATTATAACGGGAAATTTGAGGTAGACGAAGATTATGAGAGAGACAATCAGTTACCATTCCGCACCTCGGATTATGTAGCTCATTCCATCACTATTTCAGAAGTTCCCGAAAGCATCCGGATCGACCGCAGTTATATTCCCCTCGAAAGCGGTTATGTTATCAAAAATGATGAAGACCATCTCTCCGGTCTGATTGTCGAGATCTGGCAACCTCCCCGAATTAGCTGAGAATACCACTGTTATTCCATCTATTTTTTTGATCCAGAATCAAGTTATTTGTTATGCTACAAAGCATTATCAGCTTTTCCGTAAGGAACAAGCTCATTGTTGCATTGTTTACCCTTGCATTGATTGTTTGGGGTGCCATTGAAGTTAGCCGTTTGCCTGTTGATGCACTGCCCGATATTACCAGCAATCAGGTGCAGGTAATAACCGTATCGCCATCGCTGGCAGCGCCGGAAGTGGAGCGGCTTATCACGTTTCCAATCGAGCAGGCCAATGCTAATATCCCGGGTATCACCGAAATCCGCTCGATATCACGTTTTGGCTTATCGGTTGTATCCGTCGTTTTTGAAGATGATGTAGACCTTTATTGGGCCCGGCAGCAGGTGGGTGAACGGATTACAGCCGTCCGTGAACTGATTCCCGTATCGGCGGGCCGGCCTGAACTGGCCCCGGCAACTACGGGTTTAGGCGAAATTTATCAATATGTAATAAGACCTGAAAAAGGATATGAGGGTAAATATGATCTGACGGAATTAAGAACCATTCAGGATTGGATTGTACGGCGGCAACTGCTCGGAACTCCTGGTGTGGCTGATGTAAGCAGCTTTGGCGGATATCTGAAACAATATGAAGTGGCAGTAGTTCCCGATCGCCTGAAGAGCATGAATGTGTCGATCAGCGAATTGTTTGCCGCTCTCGAAAACAACAATCAGAATTCCGGCGGCGCATACATAGAAAAAGGTCCTTCGGTTTTATTTATCCGAACCGAAGGGCTGGCTGCCAGTCTGGATGATATCGAAAAGATTTTTATAAAACATACCGCCAGTGGAATTCCCGTTCATGTGGGCGATGTGGCAGAAGTTCGAATAGGCAATGCTGTTAGATATGGAGCCATGACTTACGGCAACCAGGGTGAAGTGGCGGGAGCAGTTGTACTGATGCTGAAGGGAGCCAATGCCTCGGATGTTATTAAAGAAATAAAAAAGCGTCTGGTCCAGATCGAAGCTTCACTGCCGGAAGGCGTTCGAATTGAATCTTTTCTCGACCGGACGAAAATGGTAGACCGCGCAATCAGCACCGTAAAAAAGAACCTGCTGGAGGGCGCTCTGATCGTGGTTTTTATCCTGGTTTTATTTCTGGGAAACTTTCGGGCAGGCCTGATAGTGGCTTCGGTTATTCCCTTATCGATGCTGTTTGCTGTGATCATGATGAATATGTTCGGGGTTTCGGGGAACCTGATGAGTTTGGGTGCATTGGATTTTGGATTAATTGTAGACGGAGCCGTTATCATTGTGGAAGCGGTGGTGCACCGGCTTGCCTTCAGCAAGCTTTATGAAAACCGGCAGATGATTTCCCGTCCGCATATGGATGAGGAAGTGATCCAGTCTTCCGGAAAAATGATGCGATCGGCGGTTTTCGGGCAGATCATCATTCTGATCGTGTATCTTCCGATTCTTACCCTGACTGGCATTGAAGGCAAAATGTTCAGGCCGATGGCGCAGGCAGTTGCTTTCGCACTGATCGGCGCATTCCTGCTATCGCTTACCTATGTTCCGATGATGTCGGCACTGGTATTGAGCCGAAAACTGAAGCATAAGCAAAATTTTTCCGACAGGCTGATGAACCGGATCCATTCCGGATTTGAGCCGATTTTACGCAAGGCGCTGGCCTTTCCGAAAATGGTTGTGGGCCTGGCAATTGCCGTTTTCATATCGGCCTTGCTTATTTTTTCAACGCTGGGCGGGGAATTTATTCCGGAACTGGAAGAAGGAGATTTTGCGGTAGATGCGAGGCTGATGACAGGCAGTTCGCTGGGCAGCACCGTAGAAGCTTCTTTAAAGGCAGCAACTATATTGCAGGAATTTCCGGAAGTGGAAAAGATTGTAACCCGGATCGGAGCCAGCGAAATACCCACCGATCCAATGCCGCTGGAAATGACCGATATTATTATTTCACTGAAGCCAAAGGATGAATGGACATCGGCGAAATCGTATGATGAACTGGCCGATAAGATGAGCCATTCGCTTCAGGAAATACCCGGACTCACCGCCGGCTTTCAATATCCCGTACAAATGCGTTTTAATGAACTGATCTCCGGAGCCAGACAGGACGTGGTTTGCAAGATCTTTGGGGAAGATCTTGATACCTTGTCGCGATACGCGCATAAGCTTCAGGCCCTGGTGCGGGAAGTGGAGGGCGCCACCGATGTGTATGTGGAATCGATCACCGGACTGCCGCAAATTGTAGTGAATTACAACCGCGCCGCTATTGCAAGGCATATGGTAAATATTGAAGACGTGAACCGCGTGATCCGGACGGCATTTGCAGGAGAATCGGCGGGGCTGATTTATGAAAACGAACGAAGGTTTGATCTGGTGGTACGATTAAAGGGAGTATTACGTTCAGGCATAACCGATGTTGAAAAATTGCTTATTTCCACACCGGATGGATTACAGATTCCGCTTGATCAACTTGCCGAGATTCGGATCAAAGACGGCCCGAACCAGATCCAGCGGGAAGATGCCAGGCGCCGCGTGGTAGTTGGTTTTAACGTCCGGGGTAAGGATGTGCAGTCGGTAGTGGAAGAACTGCAGCGAAAAGTAAATTCGGAGCTTGTTTTCCCGCCGGGATATTATGTTCAGTACGGAGGTCAGTTTGAAAATCTGAAACAGGCATCCGACCGGCTGATGATTGCGGTTCCTGCAGCTCTGTTGCTGATATTTATGATGTTGTACTTCGCATTCGGATCGGTACGATATGGAATCCTGATCTTTACCGCTATTCCACTTTCTGCAATAGGAGGCATCCTTGCTTTATGGATCAGAGACATGCCTTTCAGCATTTCGGCGGGGGTTGGATTTATCGCATTATTCGGCGTGTCTGTACTGAACGGAATTGTTCTGATTGCCGAATTCAACCGGCTGAAACATCACAGCGCAAAATCAATCAAAGAAATTGTTATGGAAGGAACAAAAACCCGTTTGAGACCGGTGCTGATGACAGCATCCGTGGCTTCGCTTGGATTTTTGCCCATGGCGCTGAGCCATGGCGCGGGAGCCGAAGTGCAACGCCCGCTGGCTTCCGTGGTTATCGGCGGATTGTTGACCGCCACTCTGCTTACCCTGCTGGTATTGCCGGTATTGTATTCCTGGATTGAAAGCATCCGGCTGAAGCCGAAAAAAGCAGTTCCCGTGATAGTACTGTTCCTGTTCGCAGGAAATTCTTTACAGGCCCAGGATTCAGTTCAAATTCCCATGAAGATTGAAGAGGTAATCAGGCTTGTTGAAAACAATAATCTGCAGTTAAAGAATACCGCTGCGGGCATTGATTATTTCAAACAACTGCAGGCATCTGTTTTCGATCCCCCTAAAACGGAGTTAGGCATTGAGTATGGAAAAATAAACAGCTTTAACAATGACACGCGGGTTTATTTGAACCAGTCACTTGGCCTGCCCCAGGTATATAAAAGAAAAAAGCAACTCTACGCTTCGCAGGAGAATGCGGCTGTTGAATTGAATAATCTGAGAAAACGTGAGCTGGTTCGGGAAGCGAAAAGGACCTTTTTTTTAATGGTAAATATGCTGGAAAGACAGAAGTTGCTCAATCGCATGGATTCTATCTACAGTCAGTTTTTATTCGCGGCCGATCTGAAATTTCGGACCGGTGAATCAAATCTGCTGGAGAAAACAAGTGCCGAACTGCAAATCGGCAGGCTGCGCTTACAGCAGCAGGAAATAAGCGATGATCTGGGGATCGCCCAACAGTATTTAAAACTGCTGATGAACAGTGATACAAGCGTTATCCCTGCATACAATTCACCTGTAAGAGCCCTGCCTGCTATTGCCGACACCAGCATCGCCGGGCAGCATCCGGCCTTATTGTACAGGGAAAGGCTGGTGGATCAGGCCGAAGCGGAAACCGACCTGGAAAGAAACAGTCTCAGTCCCGATTTTCATCTGGGCTATAGCAATCAATCCATCGTCGGTTATCAATCGGTGAACGCTAATACGGAAAAGTATTTTCCATCATCACAAAGATTCAGCATGTATCAGCTCGGCATTGGGCTTCCATTATTTAATGGGGCAGCACGATCGCGGATAAAGGCCGCCAGAGTACAGGAAGAAATTGCCCGGCGCGAAGTTGAAATTACCGGCCTTGCTTTAAAAAATGAACTTCAGCGGCTGCGTTACGAGGTTTTGAAAAGTAAAAGAGAAGTGGATTATTATTCGGGGGCCGGTGCCAATCAGTCAACGCTTATTATAAACAACGCCTCTCAACTTGTCCGGAACGGGGATATGGGATATGTTGAATGGGTGATGCTGATGCAGAATGCGCTCGGAATTCAGATTGGCGCCCTGGATGCCGCTGCCGCTTATAATGAAACTACCATTGAACTGGAATGTTTAACAGGAAATGAATAATATGAAAACGTTTTATATATCATCTCTGGCCACAATTGCCTTAATTACTATTCTTTTATCGTGCGGCGAAAAGAACCAGAATCCTGAAATGCCGGCAGAAGATACCACCCCCGGGCTGGTTATTTTAAATGCTGCTCAACTCCGCTCGGGTGGGATTGAAACGGGAACGGCTACCCGAAAAGTGATGGGCGGTGAATTGCATGTGAATGGATTGATTGACGTTCCGCCGCAAAACATAGTATCTGTCAGTTTTCCGATGGGCGGGTACCTTAAAAACACCAAATTGCTTCCGGGCATGCATGTTAATAAGGGAGAGGTGATTGGCCTGATTGAAGACCAGTCGCTGATCCAGTTGCAGCAGGACTATCTTGTTTCGGTGGCGCGTTTGTCTTTCCTTGAGCAGGATTACGAACGCCAGCGGATCTTGAATGAGAGCAAAGTAAATGCAGATAAAGTACTGCAGCAGGTAAGTGCTGATTATACCAGTCAGAAGATTCTTGTAAAAGGCTACTTTGAAAAATTGAAATTGATCGGGATCGATCCGGCGCGGCTTAATGAATCGAACATATCACGTAGTGTGGTGATCCGGTCGCCGATTGACGGCTTTGTGTCCAGAGTGAATGTTAATATCGGAAAGTTTGTAAATCCCACCGATGTTTTATTTGAGCTGATCAACCCCGACGATATGCATGCTGCCCTGACCGTTTTTGAAAGAGATATGAGCAAGATTAAAGCCGGGCAAAAAGTGATGGTTCGTTTTGTAGACGACCCGGAGAAAGTGTATGAATGCGAAGTGATTCTTGTTACCCGGAATGTAAATGCCGATCGCAGTGGCATTGTGCATTGTCATTTTGAACAGATGCCAAAAAACCTGTTGCCCGGAATGTTTATCAATGCAACGGTGCAGATTTCGAATCTGGAAACATTAAGTGTTCCGGAAGAGGCGGTGGTATTGTATTCGGATAAAAACTTTGTATTTGAAAGAAAAACCGATACCAGTTTCCAAATGCATGAAGTGCAGCCCGGCCTTCGTCAGAACGGTTTCGTTGAAATCGTTTCGGCTCCCATCGATCTGACGCAAAATCAGATCATAACCAAAAATGCCTATGCCGCCCTCGGAAAAATGATGAATACCGGGGATGAATAAGTGCATATCATTACAACATTGTTGTCCGGTAATGTGCAAATGTGGTTAATGTGCTAATGTGCCAATGTGGAAATGTGATAATTTGATAATGTGATAATTTGATAATGCGCAAATCATTGGTGTCCGGGTAAAATGTTTTCCCCCGGGCCTCGGAAAAAATCCGTTAAGAAAATTGAAACGGACGGCAGGATAATGTGCTAATGTGCAAATGTGATAATGTGATAGTGTGATAGTGTGCAAATTTGCCAATTGAAACGGACGGCGTAAAATAAAAACAAGTCACAGCTAAAGAGTATAACTGTCCGGATTTGAATTTGCACATTTGCACATTGGCACATTTGCACATTCCCTTATGCCGGGAGTTTCAATTTTTAGGATTTAATCCGGAGCCCGATTTTCTTGCTCCACTTTTTTTCTAAAAAAAAGTGGAAGGGGTCATTTACAATGACTGCTCGTAACTTTTGTTAATACAGGGTTCAGGTAAATTGAACATTATTGCCGGACACCACTGTATGCAGGATCTGCTTATTTTACCCGCAGATATTTTTCTATATTCAAGCGCTCAACACCTTCCGTTTCTATTTTTTCCAACCCTTTCTGGATCAACGTATCGCCTGCAAAATTCAGAACAAATTCAAAATCATTTCCCTCCCAGTTTCGGTCACTGCAATATTCCAGACTTTCCGTATAGATACTGTCCTTCAGAATATAGGTTCCGCCGCCGGAACTATAGATAGCAGCACTGTCTTTTCCTTTATGTAAATCGTGATGCAAAAAAGCAAAATGCGTATCATTAATGATCTTAATAAAAGATCTGCCTTTACTATAATCGGTAGTAATAGTATCTCCATTTTCAATCAGGGTTCCACTCAGCAATTTCCAGGTGCCTGCAATTGCCAAACTTTCGGGGTTCTGAGTTTTTCCGGCATTTCTTTCTCAGGAAATAAAGAGGATCGCTGATACTAAAAAACAAAAGATTTTTTGCATGTAGCTGGTTTAAACAACTTGGTTCATCAAGATAAAAACTGTTTTTGATTGAAGGATTATTTTCAGAAAGCTGACACATGATTTATCCGGTTTGGGAAATATAGACCGGCAGGATAACCGGTTTTCAGATCCAAAAAAATCCAAAAATTATTAGTCTACTAATTTGGTAGGATAATAAAAATACATTTGCTTTGTCTCTGCAATTCAATTCATTGCCTGCCATTTAATTTAAAACCGACCATCATTTCTTTAAAAACTACAAATGAAAAAGTTTACCGGCATTTCCGTTTTCCTGCTCATTTTTATGAGCGGATATTCCCAAAATCAATTGGAAGGCATTGTTAAAGACAGTCTGGGGGTTCCGGTCGCCGGAGCTACCATCATGATCAAGGAAGCTTCCATTTTTTCCGTAGCAGATGCGAACGGCAGATTTATAATCCCGGCCAAAAAATTGTTGCCTTATACGGTTCGTGTCACCTCGGCTGGTTACAGACTCAAAGAAGTGAGAATTTCTGAACTCCAGTCAGGTCCGCTGGAAATTTCCCTTTCCAGCGGCAATCAGTTATCGGAGGTGGTGTTAACCTCGCGAAGAAGAGCAGAATCAGCTCAGGCTGTTCC
>JAEZAY010000161.1 GCA_023427575.1 Bacteroidota bacterium
GAATTACCGAACGGAAAAAACAGTGGTGTCCGGGTAAAATGTATTCCTCCGGAGCCCGATTTTTTTGCTCCACGTTTTTTCTAAAAAAAAGTGGATGGGGTCATTTACAATGACTGCCCGTAACCTACTGTTGATACAGGTTTCAGGTAAATTGAAAATTATTAACCGGACACCAATAACGGAAAGAACCGGCATTTTTCCATCGGAAGAATCTGGCTGGTGAAACTTTTACAGTTCATGAAATGGACCGGAAATTCAGTGAACAGTAAAAAAAATCCCGGTTAATGCAGGATGGGATGCGGTTTAAATTCTTTGGTGCGGTCGAAATTATACCGGTAAGTTACCAGTTTCCGGCTTCGGTATGTGCCCAGCGATTCGGCGATATTGATCATTTTCGGATTAAATTCCCCGATCCACTGCATCTCGTAATCCTGATATAGTTGCTGGCCCTGAATAATTTTGGCGCCTTCCATAATCATATATGAATCCAGGCCAATGCCCTGGTATTCGGGTACAATTCCGAAAACCAGACCGGTAAATTTGTTGCATTTTTTGGTGGCCTTTATCCAGAGAAATTTAAGCTTTCCCCAAAGATCGAACCGGCCATTTAAATGTTTGAACCACTGGTTGAGATCAGGGAGGTTCACCCAGATGGCTACCGGCTCATTTTTATGATAAACAAACCAGACCAGTCTTTCATCCATCACCGGCTTCATTTGCTGAAACATCTTCATGACCATGTCCTTTGAAAGTGTTTTCATTCCACCGTGACCGGCCCAGGCTTTATTATACACGGTGGTAAAATCGGCGGCAAATTTTGGAAACTGGTTTTTGCGGATATGCAGGGCCTTAAAATCCGGATCGGCAGCGAGCCTGGCGTGGCGCTGATAAAATTTGTCGGAAACGCGTTTTCTTACATCCAGCGAAAAGCAGACCTGGTTAAAAAATGGCTGAAAGCCATAGGTCTCAAACAGTTCCTGATAATAGGGAGGGTTAAAATTCAGACAATAAACCGGCGGCTCAAACCCTTCTACCAGCAGCCCCCACCAGCGATCCCTTTCCCCAAAGTTGATGGGTCCATCCATAGATTCCATTCCCTTTTGAATCAGCCAGTGTTTGGCCACATCAAAAAGCAGATCGGCCGCATCCTGGTTATGAATACAATCAAAAAAACCGATCCCCCCAACGGGGCCTTCATCATTTTTATTTTTGTATTTTTTATTGGTGAAGGCGGCAATCCGGCCTAGCAGCTTCCCCTCATCGTCTTTTAAAATCCAGCGGATCACTTCCCCAAAACGAAAGGTTTTGTTTTGTTTCGGGTCAAAAACAAAATCAATATCCTTATCAAGCGGCCGGATATAATTCGGGTTTAACCGATTGATTTCCACATTCACCTGAATAAAATCCCTGGCATCTTTCTGATCCCTGACCTGCTGTAAGTGCATCCTTTATTTTTGAAGGGCAAACCTAAGAAAAAGCCCTGACTCCGCTAAGGGGCGGAATGCCGGATTTGGGCAATCAGACCCAGGACAATTTTTAGCGGATATTTCACCGGAAAAGTTGGGGGTGGCTATTCTGTGGACTGATTTCCACCTTCAAATTCAATATATATAAAAACAGTAAACTGTTTTTTCGGAATCTCCACTTCCTGCATTACCTTTGCAGCCAATTTAAAAAATCTCCTTTGCGGCCGCTTCAGGTTGTAAAGGAAAGCCTTAAAAACGAGATGTTTAGGCTAAATCTCACGTAAAAAATACTTCGAATATGCCAAACGTTGGTAAGATCAAACAGATCATTGGTGCGGTAGTAGATGTGCAGTTTGATGGAAAACTTCCTGAAATCCTGAATGCCCTTGAATTAAAAAGGGATAACGGAGAAACACTTGTGCTGGAAGCACAGTTACATCTTGGAGAAGACAGTATCCGCTGTATCGCCATGGATGGTACTGAGGGTCTTGTGCGCGGAATGGAAGTGGTTGATACAGGTTCTGCTATTAAAATGCCTACAGGTGATGCCATTAAGGGCCGTCTCTTTAATGTGACCGGTGATCCGATTGATGGATTGCCCGCCGTTCCGAAAGAAAACGGAAGGCCGATTCATAGTAAACCGCCCGCTTTCGAAAACCTTAGTACCGCTACCGAAGTACTTTTCACGGGGATTAAAGTAATTGACCTGATCGAGCCCTACGCGAAAGGGGGTAAAATTGGTCTCTTTGGTGGTGCCGGGGTAGGAAAAACCGTACTGATCCAGGAGCTGATGAACAATATCGCGAAAGCCTATAGCGGGGTATCGGTGTTTGCCGGTGTTGGTGAAAGAACCCGGGAAGGAAATGACCTGATGCGTGAGATGATTGAGGCAGGACTGATGGCTTATGGCGACGATTTTAAGCACAGCATGGAAGCTGGTGGCTGGGATCTGAGCAAAGTGGATATGGAATCGCTGAAGGAGTCAAAGGGAACATTTGTATTTGGACAGATGAACGAGCCCCCCGGTGCCCGTGCACGTGTGGCACTCAGCGGACTTACCATCGCTGAATATTACCGTGATGGTGATGGCCAGGGCCAGGGACGTGATATCCTGTTTTTCGTAGATAATATCTTCCGTTTTACCCAGGCGGGATCTGAAGTATCGGCACTTTTGGGCCGGATGCCTTCGGCGGTGGGTTATCAGCCCACACTGGCAACAGAAATGGGTGTGATGCAGGAGCGGATTACCTCAACTAAAAACGGTTCGATCACTTCGGTTCAGGCGGTATACGTACCTGCGGATGACCTTACCGATCCGGCGCCGGCAACGACATTTGCCCACCTTGACGCAACAACGGTATTGTCACGTAAAATTGCGGATCTAGGTATCTACCCTGCGGTGGATCCACTGGATTCCACTTCCCGGATCCTTACTCCGCTAATTGTGGGTGATGCCCATTACAATTGTGCAAACAGAGTAAAACTGATTCTACAGCGCTATAAGGAATTGCAGGATATCATTGCGATTCTTGGTCTGGATGAATTAAGCGATGAAGATAAATTAACCGTATCAAGGGCCCGGAAGGTACAACGTTTCCTTTCCCAGCCTTTCCATGTGGCCGAGCAGTTTACAGGACTTAAGGGCGTACTGGTTCCGATTGAAGAAACAATTCGCGGCTTCAATATGATCATGGACGGTGAGGTGGATGAATATCCGGAAGCTGCATTTAACCTGGTTGGGACCATCGACGATGCGATTGAAAAAGGTAAAAAAATGATGGCACAGGCCCAGGGATAATCAGTCCGGCAGGCCGATGGATTTATTTTGAAATTTTCAAATTGGTTCAATGAATTTAGAAATACTCACTCCGGATAAAAAGCTGTTCAGCGGCGATGTATATGGAGTTCAGTTGCCGGGCGTAACCGGTTTATTTGAAGTGCTTGAGCGGCATGCACCCCTGATCAGTGCGCTGAAACCGGGAAGGTTGAAGATTCTGAAAGACCGGAATAATCAGGTTGCTTATTATACGATCCAGGGTGGTTTTGTAGAGGTGCTGAACAACAATGTAATTGTTTTGGTTGAAGGGGCAGTTGCCCAGGATACCTGATTCATCAGAACCTGTTTTAACATATTCCCGGCCCGAAAGGCCGGGTTTTTTATTTAAATATGTCTGGAGTTTGGTGAGAATAATACCCAATACGGCTGCAAATACCCGCGTTTTTAATAACAGACCCGGCATTAAACTACGGTATGTATTCTGTTACTATGCTGTTAAGATCAACCCGCACCCGAAGACAAGTTTTTAAATTTGCAATCAGGAAAAATTAAGCGTTATGAAAAATATTATGGCAACAGTTCTGGCATGCATGGGGATGATCGCCCTGTCGTCCTGCACCAAGGAACCTTTGAAGAATATGACGGAGGAAGAGTCGCGGATCTATGTTACAAACCACGACAATACAGTTAGCTTTTCAGATTATAAAACTTTCAGTATTGCGGATTCGGCATCCATTATTGACAATAACCGGCTCGTTCAGCGTGAAAGAACGGCCTGGGATGCGGATCTGATCGCGGCCATCGCTACACAAATGCAGTCCCGCGGTTTTACAATCGTAGATCGCCTCGATAATCCCGACCTGGGAATAAACATCAGTCGCATCTATAACACTTATACAGGGGTAGTTGAATATCCGGGATACCTTGGGGGCTATGGTAGTTATTACGATCCGTTCTACTGGGGTTATGGCGGATATAATTATTGGTTCCCCCCTTCTTACGGATTTTACGAGGTAACGGAGGGCGCCGTTTCAGTTGACATGCTTGATCTTAAAAATGCAGCTTCTTCGAATCAAATCAAGGGAGTCTGGAACGGATTGATTCGCGGTTCGGGTACATTCAGACAAACCAATGCGGGAACGCATGCCGCCCGCCTGTTCGAACAATCTCCGTATCTGATTACTAACAACTAAAGCAGGATTTATGAAATCAATAAAATTATTTTTGATTTTACTGGCAGGCTTTTCTACAACAGCCACTGCGCAAAGTCACGAAATGCAGATAAATCTCGGGTATAGCTATGCGTTACCCACGGGTTCTTTCAAAGATCAGTTGAGTAAGGGTTCCGGCCGGGGATTTCAGGCCAGCATCTTATATGGGATTACCGATAAGATCTATGTTGGATTTGGTACCGGATTCCAGGATTTTTACCAGAAAAATCCGAGGCAGATTTATAAGTCTCAGGATGGAAGCGATATCTCGGCAGTCCTTACCCATTCAATTCAAACCATTCCCCTAATGGCACAGGGAAAATACCTGTTTAATGAAACCGGAATCATTCAGCCTTATGCGGCACTGGGAATAGGTGGAAATTTTGTAATGTTTAATGAACTGCTGGGCGAATTCGGCGATACAAAAACCAAATTTGGATTTGCAGCGCGTCCTGAAGCAGGGATTCATATTCCATTCAGAAAGAATGGAGAAACTGGAATCAATATTGGCGCGGCCTATAATATCATGCCTTACAAAAATTCGAATTTCAGTAACCTGAATAATCTGGCGCTTAGCGCGGGTATCAAGTTCTTGCTTAGAAGGTAATGAAGTAAATAAAATCTTAATTGAGCTGCGGATCGATCGGAAAATTAGTCATCAGTTCATACTCGGTGCCGAGGGTCCGCAGCGATTCTTTCCAGATTTCATCGATGTTATTAAGGAAAACCAATTTTCGGGTAGCTGTAGCCGTTAGCCAGGCTTTTTCTTTTAGTTCGGCCGCCAGCTGATCCTGGCCCCAGCCGGAATATCCAATGTAAAACCGGATGCCTTCCTGTTTGATTTCGCCGCTTTTTAACAGGCTGATGGCTGTTTCAAAATCGCCACCCCAAAAAATTCCGTTAACAATTTCGTACGAGCCGCTGATCTTATCCGGATATTGATGCAGAAAATGAACGGTATCCATCTGAACCGGACCTCCATAATAAACAGGAATTTTAAGGTCGTCTATATCGTTGATCAGTTCATCCAGTGTATGCCCGAAGCTCCGGTTAATTACAAATCCGAAACTTCCGCCTGGTTCATGATCGCATAAGAATACAACGGTGCGCATGAAATTCGGATCTTTCAGAAAAGGTTCTGCAATCAATAAAGTACCGGGACCTGGGTCTACCATAATTCTAATTTAAACAATTAATGAACTACTCAACCATACCTTCAATATAAAGGCCAGGGCTGCAAAGCTTTCGGGTCAGTAGTCTAAATCTTAGTTAAATGAGCAGAATCCTGCAATGTCAGGCTTTGCCTTAACATTCAGTTTATTAAATTTACCCGCTTCCTGTGTACCTTTATACACATTCGAAAAGATGCAACAAAATTAAAAACTTATAGTGAAAAAGGTTTTCCCTATTATTATTGTTTTAATTACCCTTTCTCTTATCGGAACCATTTACATCCAGTACAACTGGCTTCAGACCATGCTTATGGACAAGCATGAAGAGTTCAAGTGGAAGGTTATTAAAAGCATTGATGAAGTCAGTAAAGGACTGATTGAAGAAAAGGGAACTTTTCCCTCACTTAAGGGTTACCGTTCCAAACCGGGGTTTTCACTTCCTTCCGACCAGTTTCAGCTGGAACTGATGAAGCCGCCCACCATCTCACAAAAATTCACTGAATTTGAGATCCGGGAAAAGCTGGTAAAGTCTTTTGAAAAGCAGGGTCTGAGAGATCTTGATTTTGAGTTCGGCATCACCGGAGATATCAATTCACTTACAGTAGACTTTGAGCTGAAATCGGCCCGTTTTCTGGAAAAGGCCGAAGATACCCTGAACAATCTTTTGTATCAGTATCCCATTCAGCCCGGCGGGGGCAGCGATTTTGAAAACCTGATGCCCATCCAGGTAATTGTTATTCTAATCCCCGATTTTAAAAAGCTGGTTCTTCATGAAATACAATGGATGATCGCGGGAGCCATCTTTTTTACCCTGATGATCATCAGCGCGTTTTATGTTACGGTTCATGCTTTGCTGCGACAGAAAAAACTGAGTGAAATCAAAAATGATTTTATCAATAACATGACGCACGAGTTTAAAACACCGCTGGCAACCATTTCGCTGGCGGTGGATGCACTGCGGAATGAAAAGGTGATTGAAGACCGAACCAAGATGAATTATTTCAGCGGCATTATCAAGGAAGAAAACAAGCGCATGAATAAACATGTGGAAACCATACTTCAGGCCGCGCTAATGG
>JAEZAY010000334.1 GCA_023427575.1 Bacteroidota bacterium
CAAATCTTGAAGATCAGAAATTGTCTGAAAACGGGAAGGAGCAATTCTCTGGTACCGAAAATATAATTTATCCGAACGGATTGGGGATCGGGGTGCTTACTTATAGCCGGATCCGGTTCAGCATTCCATTTATAATCATTATCCTTTGCAGTGGATTTCATACGTTTAGAGATAATTAAATACGAATGAGTACTAACATTTCAAAAATTCTCCGGGAGAAAAACAATACCATTTTCGAAAAATGGATGAGTCTTCAATTGGGGCATCCAAATCTGAGAGAAGATTTAATAAGCAGGGAAGAACTGACCTCGCAGTCGAAAGAACTATTGGAGATTATGATCAACAGCATTTCCGAGACGAATTTAAAGGATATGGATTCCCGTGACTTTGATCCGGTTTACGAAGTGCTTTCAGAGATTTCAATCTCCCGGGCCAGGCTGGGATTCAGTCCTTCAGAGACGGGGCATTACATCTACAGTTTAAAAAAAGCGCTGATTCAGATAGTACGCGATGAGTTGAGCGCCGATCTGAATGAAGCGATTGATGCCCTATTAAAAATCAATGCGCTGGTTGACAATTTAGCGGTGGTTAGTTTTGAAACCTTCATAAAAGGCAGGGAGGAAATTATCCTTCGTCAAACCGATGAAATTAATGAGATTTCAACTCCTGTTATCCGGGTTTGGGACGGGATCCTTGCCCTGCCCATTATAGGCACATTAGACAGTTCCCGCACCCAAACGGTAATGGAAAATCTTCTGCAGGAAATAGTAACGAGCGGCAGCACCATAGCGATCCTGGATATTTCCGGCGTACCGGCGGTGGATTCGATGGTAGCCCAGCACCTGATCAAAACGGTATCCGCCACCAGGCTCATGGGCGCTGAATGTATAATCAGTGGAATCCGGCCGGAGATTGCACAAACCGTAGTTCATCTGGGAATCGATCTTTCCAATATCGTTACCAAATCTTCGCTGGCAAATGCATTAAAACATGCTTTTGCGCTGTTGAAACTGGAAGTGAAAAAAAATCAAAAACCCAATGCATAATTTATTATGGAAAGAATTCCGATTCTCCATTTGGGAGATTTTTTATTGGTAACCATCCAGATCGATTTATATGATCGGCTCGCAACCAACCTGGAAGCAGACCTTGTAGAAAAAGTATATAAAACCGAGGCGAAAGGGGTGTTGATCGATATTTCAGCTTTGTCAATCGTCGATTCATTTATGGGAAGGATCCTTGGAAATATCGGCTCCATGTCGAAAGTGATGGACGCAGAAACGGTTGTTGTGGGCATGCAGCCCGCCGTTGCGATTACCCTGATCGAACTGGGTTTGGAGTTGAAAGGAGTGCATACGGCATTAAATATTGAATCAGGTATGAATCTTCTTCGCGATAAAATCGGAAACGAGAGGGAGGAGGCGGCAGATCATGAAGAAAGTCCTCAGTAACGACAACCTTCAGATCGAAAAGGAGCAGGAAGTGGTTCTTTTTCGCAACCGGGTCAGGGAATCTGCGGTTGCCATTGGTATGACCACACTCAATCAAACAAAACTGATAACCGCTGCCAGCGAACTGGCAAGAAACATGCTTAAATATGCCGGCGGCGGAAATGTACAGATCCAGACCATCAGCGAGCATGGAAAGTCGGGAATCCGATTAATATTTCAGGACAGCGGACCCGGAATTGAAAATCTCGCGCTTGCCATGCAGGAAGGGTATTCATCCGGTAAAGGACTTGGACTGGGACTTCCCGGTTCCAAAAGACTGGTAAACGAATTTGATATAAAGAGCATTATGGGCGAAGGCACAGTTGTTACTATAATTATGTGGAAGAATGTTTAACAGAACACATGTTGCTTTTAAAGCTCAGGATCGAAGTTATTTTGCTTTTCTGAAGAAAGAGATCCAGGCCCTGACCGAATTAACCGCTTTCAGTGATCGGAAATTGGGCGAAATCAATATTGTAGTGGCTGAAATGGTCAGCAACCTTGTAAAACATGGAGGCGGCGGAACTTTGCTGGTAAAACTGATTGAAAAGAATGGACTGCAGGGAATTGAACTGATCAGCGTTGATAATGGAGTAGGGATGACCGATATCAGCCGGATGGTAGTGGATGGAGTATCAACGAAAAACAGTCTTGGCCATGGCCTTGGCGCAATCAAACGATTGTCGGATCTGTTTCAGATTTATTCGCGGCGCGACTGGGGTACGATCGTACTTGCCCGGATTTTTGACCATGATGTACCTTACCTGCACCGGAAATTTAGCGCTGAAATTGAATCGGTGTTGTTAGCGAAGCCGGGCGAAAAGGAATGCGGCGACGGTTTTTTTCAGATCATAACAGAAGATCATGTAAAAATTTTTTTGGGCGATGGACTTGGTCACGGTATAGAAGCTTCCAAAGTGGTTCTTCAGGCCGGCCAGGCATTTACTGAATGTGAAGAAATGGATGTTATAAACATCATTCGTTATATTGATGAGGCGGTTAAAAAAACAAGAGGGCTGGTGGGAACCGTGGCCGTTTTCGACCGGCGAAAGCGAAGTTGGAGTATTTGTGGGGTTGGAAATATTATTTCGAGGATGGTTGACCAAACTGGAGTTAAAAATTATCTGACCTTCAATGGAATTATCGGGCTGAATGTTCCTCGTACCTTAAACGGGCATGAGATTTTACATGAGGATGGTCAGATCTTATTAATGAGCAGCGATGGCTTGCAAAATCGGTGGGATCCGGCAAAATACCCATCCATTTTACGGTATGATAACTCCATTTTTGCGGCCGCATTAATTAAAGACTATGCAAAGAATACCGATGATGTTGCGGTTGCGGTTTGCAAAATAAATCTCTAAGCGATGGATGAAATTGCAAAAGTGTCTCTGGGTAATGAAATGGATCTGATTCTTGCGCACAAACACTCTATGAGGCTGGCAGAGGCAATGGGGCTTTCTCTGGCTGCGCAAACAACTTTTGCCACTGCTGTATCGGAAATTGCCCGGAATACCATTGAGAATGGAAAAAGTGGCTGTCTGATTCTGAGTATCGAAATCAGCCAGCGCGAACATTTTCTGGTTGCCTGCCTTACAAACGCCTATGAAGGCAATCATTATAAATCGGGGCTGGAATATGCTAAAAGGTTGGTGGATAAATTCAGGATTTCACAAAATGGATCTGAAACCTCTATCGAAATCTTCTACCGGATTTCGCCGGTAGCCAAGCCCGATGATCGTCAGTTGGATGCCTGGCGCAACCTGTTCCGGAATGAACCTCCGCTATCCCCGTATGAAGAACTTAAAAGAAAAAACGAGCAGCTACAGGAACTCAGCGAAAAAGTTCATAAAAGTGAAAAACGATACAAGACTTTAACCGATTCTTTGCCTCTGATAATATTTTCGCTGGATCCAGACGGCAATTTGATCTATGCCAATAACTGGCTTTCCAGTTACACCGGGAAATCTGTTCAGGACTTAAACAACGACCGCTGGAAATCGGTTGTGCATCCAGACGATTATGCAAGTTTATCCTACATTTTTACCAATAAGAATGCTAAAAGAACAAGTGCTAATTTTCAGTTGCGGATAAAAAGAAAAGAGCTGAATGAATATTTCTGGCACCAGGTTTCAGTAACGCCTTTTACCGGTGATGATGATCAACTGCAATTCCTGATCGGGTATGTGGCTGACATTCATGCGCAGAAACTGGTGGAAGAAACCCTGAAAGACAACCGGGAGCTGAAAGCGGCGCAAAAAACCCTGGAGGAGCAACATTTAAAACTGGAGGCCTTTAACCAGGAACTGGAGAGAAGTAATCTTGAACTGCAGCAGTTTGCTTTTGTTGCTTCGCATGATCTTCAGGAGCCAGTGCGAAAAATTCTATTCTACAGTGATTATCTGTTGAATAAATATTCAAACAACTTCGATGAAAAGAGTTTGTATTATTTGAAAAATATGCAATCGGCTTCGCAGCGGATGCGAATGCTGATCCAGGGTTTGTTATCTTTTTCCCAGATCGGAAAAGAAGAAAAAGCCTTCCGGAAAATAGATCTGAACAAAGTAGCCGCCGATGTGCTGCAAAATCTTGAATTAGTGATCGGCGAGAAAAAAGCAAAGGTTCGGATCAGCCCGCTTCCGACTGTTTTTGGCGATGAAAGAATGATGCGCCAGTTGTTTGAAAATCTGATCAGCAATTCGCTTAAATATTGCAAAGCCGATATCGCGCCCGATATTGTTATCGATTCTACCAATAGCGGAGAGGAAGTGGAAATTTCATTTCAGGACAATGGGATCGGATTTGATGAAAAATATCTGCCGCAAATGTTTACCTTGTTTCAACGTTTGCATGGCCGCGAAACCTATGATGGTACCGGACTGGGACTGGCAATTTGCCGCAAAATAACGGAATTGCATGGCGGAAAAATCTGGGCCCGGGCTTTGGAAAATAAAGGCTCCACGTTTTTTATTTCCCTGCCGCTGACCCATCAGTCAAAAATAACAACCGATGCATAGCTGGAAGATTTTGTTAGCCGATGATGATAACGAAGATCTTGCGATTTTACAGGATGCCCTTGAATCACTGGATGCGGCCAGCGTGCTTCGGCATGCGCGGAATGGCGAGGAAGTGATTCAAATTCTGGAGGAAGAGTATATACATATCGATCATCCCTGTCTTATTGTTCTTGACCTGAATATGCCAAAGCTTAATGGCACCGAAACGCTTCGCCGCATTAAATCCGACGATCGGTTTAAACATATTCCGGTAATCATCTATTCCACTTCCATCAATCCCCTGGAAAGAGAAAAATGCCTCTCGCTGGGCGCGCATTCCTACATCGCTAAACCCGTTTCGTTTAAGGAAAACATCGAAATTGCCAGGCATCTGCTGCAGGTTTGTGATGCCTGAATCTAACTTTTATGTCTTTGCGCATTGGATCAACCATTTAAGTCTGGTGCCTTGCTGTTCGGGTAATAATTTTTTATTTAACGGAAATCTGTATCAACAGTGAGTTAGGAGCATTCATTGTAAATAACCCCTTTTTTTGGAAAATAAGTTGGGCAAAAAATCGGGCTCTGGAATAAATCCTAAAAATTGAAACTTCCGGCTAAATAAAAACAAGTCACAGCAAAAGAATATATTTCCGAGTCAGGAGCCAGGAGTCTGGAGTCTGGAGTCTTCACGTCGTCCGTTTTAAATTTGCACATTTGCACATTATCATATTATCACATTATAACTGCCGTCCGTTTCAATTTTCTTAACGGATTTCTTCCGAGGCCCAGGTAATACATTTTACCCATACAGTAATGATGCATTAATCAGTTAGCCTTCTATTTCTGATCGATAATGATTTCCTATCTGAGCTGCATTATGTCCCGTAGGGACATCTCGTTGGTAGCAATCATCCGCACATCAAATATCCCCTCGTTCCATAGGAACGATTCGTGCGGAATGGTATGGAAATATTAAAAGCCAATACACGGAACGCGAGTCGGAAGTCCAGTCTGGGTGCATTCGTTGAAAGCGTTATTTTCCTATTACATCTAAGGAAATAAAAATCGAAAATATATAAAGTATAAAAGTGCTTAAATACTTTAAATAATCGTA
>JAEZAY010000272.1 GCA_023427575.1 Bacteroidota bacterium
GTCCCAGGCATTGTCGGGAACGATCACATTCACCGGCAATTTTCCCGGTATGAACAAATGTGTTCTCGACAGGCCATGCTCACCCTTACCCGTTATATAAATCATGTCTTTCACCGCCCCAAAGGGAACTACATTTTTAAGCCTGACCGTGTCCGGTCCTTTGTTTTCAAACCGGATCTTTCCTTTAATCGCCCTGTCGGTTTCAGAAAATTCTGTAACGGTAATTGTTAAAGGGCCGGCTTTCGAATCGTGACTGTTGTACTCCTTATCGTTGAGCAGATAGGATACCAATGGCAAACTGCCGGTACGGCCGATAAAATTTCTGTTCCTGCCATCGTCCATTTTCTCGATTGCCAGCGAATCCTTCGACAGTTTTAGCTTTCCCGAAATCGTTTGAGCAAAAGTTCCATTGATAACTAAACAGAATACAAGTAGAAAATTGATCTTATACATAATAAACTTCGTGGATTCTATGCAGCATAATCATTTTTGTACTTAAAACAAATATGCTGCGGCCCTGAGTTATAAGGATCTGTTAGGATCCTGGTTTTTCAAAAATCATATCAATGTAATATTCACCCTGGTGATCCCATCACTCAGTAAAATGTATTTTGTTTTCAGCTTCAGCTTTTTGGTTCCATCTGTTGTTATCAGGTAGAAAAAACCCGGTTCTTTTAATTCATCCCGGGTAAAGACAGCTACCCCGGAAGCATCTGTTTGTTTCGATAATACGGGCGCCGCCTCGTTATTCCATGCTTCCTCACTATTATACAAACTAACTGTCGCACCGGCCACCCGGGTGCTGAGATTATTGCTGACAACCACTTCCAGCCCCGGCGGCACTTCGTTTATTATATCGGTTTCATAATCGCGGTTGCAGGAGGTAATTGTAAAAAAGAGAATTACCGCAAGAATATATTTGTATGCTGAAACTATTTTCATTGTCGTAAGATTTTAGTTATTGCCAGGATCTTCCGGCCGGTTTGTTACATTTCATTACCAACCCCGCCAAACGTATAGAATGGGATCTGGTGAAGGATGAGCTCGTTGGCCGGAACCGGGAAATGATACAGAGTACCGGGCCGCAGTTCTCCTTTTCTTCGCCGATCGAAAAAACTCAGATGCGGATATACCAAATCCGATTCAAGATACCGCTCGTAAAAAATAGCGTCCAGCAATTCCTGGAAACCGGATGAACCCGACAATGCCGGTAGTCCCCCTTTCCCAACCCGCGTATTGTTTATCAAGGTGGCCACTTCTGAAGCCGGCTTGCCCGAACGCAATGCAGCTTCGGCTTTCAAAAGATCATTCTCTGCTTTGAGAAAATGCGGGAAAAATCCGATCAATGCATTTGCTTCTTCTTCATACCGAATGTATTTGTATTCACTAAGCACATTATAGCCCCGGGTTTGAGGATTCCATCCGGTATGACGGCCAACGTACCTGAAATAGGTTTTCAGGCGCTGATCGGGTGAGCTTACTTCGCCCAGGCTGGTTACTCCATCGGGCCATGGGTAAACGGCAGCAGGATGGTTAGGCGCCATCATGTTTATAACGCGCTGGTGTACCCGAACCCAATCCCAGGCATATAGTTGCATATGACTGAGCAGATCTCGGGTGATCACTTTTCCATTCCATCCATCTTTCCATTGAATACCCCAATCCTGTTGCAGGCCATTCTCAGCATATGCGTAAATCCGGTTCCAGTCTGCCTGTTCAGCCATAGCAGGCGTACGGGGTGCCGATGCCAGGATCCGCGCGGCCATTGAACTGGCAAAGGCTTTCAGCGATTGACTGGTAAACGTGAATTCCGGTACCATCTGAATGGGATCGGTGAAATCGGCAGTGTCTGTTATAGAAATTCCCTTATCAATCGATTCAATTGCAAACTGAATCACATCATTGTAAGGGGAGAGCTCATACTCATAGTTTGCGAAGTCGGTATTTTCATCTACGATAAAAGCCTTATCATAAAACAGACCGAGGTGTCCGTACAAAATCCCTCTTAAAATGTAGGCATGCGCAAGGGTGCTCGAAGTATGATCTGTATTTCCAATCTGAACTTTACGGCCATCCACCGCCAGGGCTTTAATGATCCTGTTAACGGTTGGTATGCCCGAATAAAATCCGAACCAGGCGGCAGCCGGCGGCGATAGAACCACGTCATCTACCAGATCGTTTGGCACCACTGTTCTTGGAACTTTATAATAGTCAAATGAACTCCAGCTTGAATATCCCGAGGTTATTACCTCGGAGTTGGTGAGCGAAAAAGTTGGACTGGCTGAAACGGCCGTGTTCCAGAATCCGTTGTATGCCCCGCTGATTAAAGAAGGAAAGGTTTCCGTTGCTGATAAAACAATTTCCGATCCCGGTGCATTTTCGTTCGGGATCTCCAGATCCGTCATTTTTTTACAGGAACCGAGTACTATCAGGATTGCTGATATCGTGAATAGATTTTTCATTTTCTTTGCGTTTGTTGGTTAGAAAGTGATGGCAATGTTTCCACTGAATGTGCGGTAAACGGGATAACTGTGCACATCAAACTTCAGGATGTTCGCATCCAGCCCCTCCTGGTTGCTGCCGGTTTCAGGACTATAACCGGTGTATTTGGTAAGCATGAATAAGTTTCTACCCACTACCCCTACCCGAATATTGGAAATATTAAGACTACCCAGGCGGATATCTTTGAAGTCGTAGTTAACCGCCAGTTCGCGAAGCGCCAGAAAATCAGCATCCTCCACAAAATACTCGTTGTTCCATTCTTTAAACTTCACGTAATAACGCTCGGGCTTTCGTTGGTTATAAGGTTTTGAAGATTGATCCAGCTCGGCGCTCGCGGTAGTATAACGACGTGAATGGTTATAGGTTTGCCCGCCTTTTTGCCAGGCAAAAAGCGCATAAATATTAAAACCGTGAATGATGATATTGTTGGAGAAACTTAAATTAAAATCCGGATTCACATTTCCGATATAAGTGTTGATGGGAACTCCTTTAGAATCGGTTATATATACGGGTTGTTCATCAGGGGTGCCGATCTCGGTTCGCCGTACCACATACCCCTCGTTGTTGATCACAAAAAGGTCATTTAAGTTCTGCCCATCGGGCACCTGGTTGGCAACATCATCCAGGCTTCGGGCCCATTTGCGGCCATACAAAGTTCCGAAAGTCAGGCCTTCTTCAATCCGGAATATCCCTGCCGAAACGATCGCGTATCCCGAGCGATTTAATTTGGAAACCGTTTGGCGGTTCCGGTCGAACATCAGGCCAAGATCCCAGGCCAGTTTTGGCGTTTCTATAACGGTTCCCCGCAGCGACATTTCAAGGGTGGAGGTTTCTATTTCGGCTGCATTCTGATACTGAAGTGATGCACCGGTTATTGCGGAAACCGGTACGGGCAGGATCAGATCCTTGCTTACTCCTTTTGCATAATTAACGGTAAAGTTAAATCGGTTAAGAAAGCCGATATCAAGTCCTATTTCCGCTTCCTGGTTTACTGAGGGCCGAAGCTGCCGGTTACCCAACGTTGACTGCGCACCGATGGCTCCATTGGTAAGACTGAATGTTTCATACTGCGCTTCAAAAGGCGGACGTAAACCCGCGGTTCCATACGCGCCTCTCAACTTCATTTCATCAATGCCAGGTATGCTGATGTCCTCAGAAATTCGCCAGGCCGCAGCCAGGCGGTAGAATGTTTTCCAGCGAACATCGGATCCGAATAACGAAACTCCATCGCGGCGTACCAGTGCATCCACAATATATTTACTCTTGTAATCAGCACTGAGTACCCCGGAAAAATTATTGGCTACTACTTCCGAGGTATAAGAACTGGCATTTTGCCTTTCAGCCTGACTGATATTCGTAATATCCATACCAGGTACGGCAAGATTGATACCACTGGCATTCACGCTTTCAAATTTGTTCGATTCATACAGGTACTGAAAGCGGAGCCTGGCGTTAAAATCGCCGAATCTTCTTTCATGAGTGGCATCAAACTGCGCCGTTTGTGCCCGAAGATCGGAAGCGCCTTTACTGATCGATCCATTATCAGTTAGCGAAGGATCGCTGACTCTTAGCTTGCCTCGTGGGGAAAGAAAAAGCGATTGAGTATTCGTTTGATCCAAACCGTAGGTAAGATCAAACCAGGTATTGCTGAATGGCTTATAATGAAGCGCATAACTACCCAGAAAACGCTGCCTTTCCTCGTCACTGCGACTATTATAAATATCGTACAAAGGATTTCCGATCAGTGCATTTATCCGGTTTGGATTAACCAGATAAGGCGTGCCATTCAAATTCGGCTGAAGCAGATCAGCATCCGGATCTGATTGCATGAAATTACTCCAGACCCCGGCCCCACGGCGATCAACCGTCGTGTTGGCATAAAGGTTAGACGCGCTGAAATTCAGTTTTTCACTCAGCTTATAATCGAGGTTGATCTTAATATTCGTTCTTTCCTGCCCCTTCGTGAGCTTTACAACACCGGCTTCGCGGGTATTCTGAACGGAAGCATATACCGCCGCTTTACCATCCTGGCTTTTGCCGCTGAATGAAAGATAATTGGTAAAATATTCACCCGGCTGGAAAAAAAGATCCGCCTGATCGATCAGCTTCGGATAGGGATTATCCATAATACCATCGGGAGATGGTTTGGTATAATCCACCGCGCCATTAACAATTTCGAAATTGGTTGCTCCTGAACGTTCGGGTGTGAAACCGATAAAGCTTCGTCCGTATTCGGTACGAAAGTTAACCAGCGTTTTGCCTGATGCCAGTTGCTTTCCCCTTTTTGTAATGATATTAATAACCCCATTGGCAGCTCTTGATCCGTACAGGGAAGCACCAGCCGCACCTTTCACCACTTCAATGGAGGCAATATCTTCGGAATTCAGATCCTGCAGATTTCCTTCCGTCAGAATCCCATCTATAATAATAAGCGGATTGTTGGAACCAAAAATTTGTTTTGCCGCCCTCAACTGAATATTTGTTCCGGTACCGGGTTCACCGGTGCGGTTGATCTTTAAACCGGCCACTTTACCCTGCAGTACACCGGCCGCATCCGGCGCCGGCACATTACGAAAAGCTTTGTCGGAAATCTTTTCTACCGAGAACGGAACTTTTTTCTGTGAAGTGGCAGCACCCACGCCGGTTACAACCACATCTTCGAGCATTCTTGCATCCTGTTGCAACTGAACGTTCAACTCCTGTCCGGCGCGAACCCTTATCTCCTGCTGAAGAAATCCGACAGAGGAAATTACAACGATGCTTTCTGTTTCGGCAGAACTGTAATTAAGTGTGAAATTTCCGTTTTCATCTGAAACGGTTGCATCCGTGCCATTTAAAATCCGGATCGTGGCACCTGCTACAAAACTACCATCAGGCGCGGTAACTTTTCCTTTGATTGTTTTTTGCTGCGCCATCAGTGTACTTGCTGAAAGAAGCACCAGAATGAAGACGCTTAACAGTGGTCTCAAAGCAGTGTTGTTAGTCATGGATTGGTGATTTTCTGGTTCAATTATGAATAAGAGCTTTAACCAAAAATAAAGGCGGGGTTTAAAAAATCGCCAGAAAGCAGGGCTTATTTACGGTAATGAAGCCGTAAACGTTACCGGTAACGTTTACGATTTTATCATGAACAGAAAAGAAAGAATACGACGCGCCTGATGTGATCAGATGACAGACATCAATGGTTCAACAATATTTGCTAAAACTGAAAACAAATCAGATCTGGATAGCTTCAGCGGGCAAATGGGGTCATTAATATTGTTTTAAGCATTCGTTAAAGGAACTCATCGGTGGATTGGTTATATTGCTAAAGGAAGGGCAGGCGGCAAATCCAATCTGTTTCAAACCATCTATGCTATGAGGCAAGTGACTATCAAAGATCTGGCGAGGGAGTTAAACGTGTCGGTAGCAACTGTATCACGTGCGCTGCGCAATGCACCGGATATAAATGCCGGAACAAAACAGGCCGTTGTAGAACTTGCAAGAACACTTAATTATGAGCCTAACTTCATTGCTCAAAGCCTGGCTAAAAAACAGAACCGGATCATCGGCGTAATCGTTCCTTCCATTCAGTCAAACTATTTCTCACTGGCGTTGAGTGGTATGACGGATGTTGCCAATGATCATGGATATTATCTGATGATTTGTCAAAGCAATGAAACCGCTTCTGTTGAACTCAGTAATATCAAAAAGTTCGCATCCATTCATGTGGATGGACTTCTGATCTCCATTTCAAAAGAAACCCGTGATGCCGAAGAGTTTCAAAAGATCTCCGACAGGGGAATCCCGATGGTTATGTTCGACCGGATCCTGCCCGGCTTTCCCTGCAGTAAGGTTATTGTGGATGAATATGAAGGCGCCTTTGCGGCTGTGGAACATCTGATAAAAAAAGGCTGCAGGCGGATTGCTCATGTCGCCGGACCAAAAGATCTATCGGTGTCAACTAACCGAAAAAACGGCTATCTCGATGCGTTAAAAAAGCACCAGCTACCTGTTGATGAGTCCATCATCATTCATTGTAATAATTTTGAAGACGATGCTTTAAAAAATATCCGCAAACTGGCCAAAATGGAACCGCGGCCTGATGGCATTTTTTTCATCAATGATTTGTCGGCAGTTACCGCCATTAAATATCTGCGGAAATCCGGAATCAGGATACCGGAAGATATCCGCCTGGTTGGTTTTAACAATGATCCGGTAAGCGAAGTGGTAGAACCTTCGCTTACTACGGTTATGCAACCAGGTTATGAAGTTGGCAAACTGGCCTTAGCCATTCTGATTGATGAAATCGAAGCTAAAAAGAAAACCGGCGATATCGTTACACTTCGTACGAAACTTGTTGAAAGAAACAGCAGTCGCTAAACCTGATCCCGCCTATCAACCGCCTAATCCCATCTATACTGTTCAGTTTAGCGTATTAGTT
>JAEZAY010000296.1 GCA_023427575.1 Bacteroidota bacterium
GTCCTACCCCTGCTGGGTTATATTGATTCGCTGTGACTTGTTTTTATTTAGCCGGAAGTTTCAATTTTTAGGATTTATTACGCAGCCCAATTTTTTTTCCCCACTTTTTTTCTAAAAAAAAGTGGATGGGGTCATTTTCAATGACTGCTCCTAATTCACTTATTACCCAGACAGCAATGATTATAAGATTTGCGTATGTTTAGAATACGCTATAAGTTTCTTGTCTGAAGGCTTACGTTCGGTGATCAGATAGTTGATCCTGCTGATCGGGCAGACCTTCATTTTATGTATGGATTGCATTTTTTCCGAAATGGTTAGTACCGCCAGTTTCTGCGCCGATTGAATCATTGCTTTTTTTACCTGAACCACACGCCAATCAGTTTCAGTGAGACCATTTTTAGCATCAATTGCATTGGCGCCCAGGAAACATAAATCTACACGAATCTGCGAAAGTTCGGTTATTGGTTTTTCGCCTAAACATATTTGTGAGGTCATGTCCATTTGTCCGCCGAGAAGTATGACGGTAAGTCCTGGATATTGCGCGAGCTCCAAAGCCATCAGTGGGCTCACGGTGAAAAAAGTCGCTTCAAGATCTTCCGGAATCTGCCTCACCATTTCCATCATGGTTGTGCCGGCTTCTGTCAGGATTACCATTCCGGGTTTTATCAGTTGAACGGCCTTTTTGCCGATTATACCCTTTTCTTTCTGCGCATAGGTTGTTGACTGATGAATTGGAAAATGATAAGATTTTGAAAGCGCTCCGCCATGCACCTTCACAATATGGCCCATTTCGGCCAGTTCACTCAAATCGCGACGGACGGTATCATCAGAAACCCCCAACAGGCTGCTGAGGTCGGTGGAAAGAACCCTGTTGTGAAGGTTTACCTGTCTTAAAATAAAATCAAATCTTTCCTTTTTCAGCAACATGTGGGGCAGTGTTTATTCGTAAAAAGCCTGCGTTTTTATGCGTTATTTTATCCTTATGGTAATAACCGAGATTGGACAGTTCTTTATAAATATAAAAAAACATTTCCTTTTTGCCTTGTAAATACTGCATTTAAAGTCGAAATTAAAATTCGGGTCTCCCGGATATTAATTTGCGGTTTTATGCAAGAATTGTATATTTTAGATCTCTAAAGCCTCCGCAATGTATGTTTTGGGAATTGATGTAGGCGCAACTAAAATTGCTGCTGCCATATTAAACGGGCAGGGTGAGATTTCTTATTCTGAGAAAAAAACTCTGAAGGGCAGCACCGGTTTATCGGCGCTTAAATTGGTAACCGATCTTATTCAGCACTATTTTGACAACATTCATTCGCACGGTATAAACATCAATGCCATTGGCATTTGTATCCCGGGTATCTACAATCAGAAAACCCAAAGAATCTGGGCGCCGAATATCCCGGGCTGGGATGATTTGGCATTTGAAGAAGAGTTAAAAAAGCATATTGGTCCGATTCCGGTTTATATTGAAAGCGATCGTTCCTGTTATATTCTGGGCGAGATCTGGAAAGGGAATGCGCAGGGCTGCAGCGATGCCATATTTATGGGAGTGGGGACCGGGATTGGTGCCGGCATTGTTTCAGGTGGACGACTAATCCGCGGAGCCGGTGGCATTTCGGGTTCAATGGGCTGGATGGCCCTATGCCGGCCTTATAAAAATTTGTTTGAACGCTTCGGTTGTTTTGAATCAATGGCTTCCGGAGATGGAATGGCAAGGTTGGCCGTTGAACTGCTAAAAATTTCTCCCGATTACGAAGGGGCCCTGCGTCATGCAGATCCCAAATCCATATCTGCAATCGATGTTTTCGAGGCTTTTCAATCCGGCGATCTTTTGGCCATCAAAATAAAAGAAGAGCTGATTGCTTACTGGGGAATGGGAGTGGCTAACCTCGTCAGCTTATTTAATCCCGAAAAAATTTTATTAGGTGGAGGCGTTTTCGGGCCCGCTATAAAATTTATCCCCGAGATCATCGCCGAGGCTGGAAAATGGGCCCAGCCGGTAGCCATGAAACAGGTTCAGATTGAAGCGGCATCCCTTGGAGGAATGGCCGGTGTTACAGGCGCTGCATGGCTTGCCTTCAACGATCAGAAATTACCAGACCAATCGAAATTATCCATTATATAATTCTACCATGACACGATTTGCTCTTACATTGTTCTGCTTGTGTATGCTCTCTTCACCGGCTTTTACCAGAGACACTACTACGGTGATCAGGATCAATCAGCTCGGATATGCCACCGGCAGTAAAAAAGTGGCTGTGTTCGGAACGAAATCAGATCTGAAGATTTCAGATTTTGATGTGGTGGACGCAGTTTCCGGCAAAAAACTGTTTAGTGGTAAAGCAGGACAGAATTACGGAAAATACGGACCGTTTAAAACAACCTACCGCCTCGATTTCTCTGCGCTAAAGAAGAAAGGAAAGTATATTTTACGCGCCGGTAATGCGGAATCGCCCCAATTTTCGGTTAATGATGAAGTTTACAACGGCACCGCCGATTTTTGCCTGCGATACATGCGTCAGCAGCGAAGCGGATTTAATCCATTTTTAAAAGATTCCTGTCATACTTACGATGGTTATACGCTGTATGCCCCGGTTCCCGACAGTACCTATATCGATGTAGTGGGAGGATGGCATGATGCCAGCGACTATCTGCAATACTCTACCACTTCCGCCAATGCCACATATCATTTACTGGCCGCCTATCGCGATTTTCCAAAAGTGTTTGCTGATACAAAGCAGGCAAACGGCCTGGACGGTAAGAATAATATTCCCGATGTGCTGGATGAGGCCAAATGGGGGATAGACTGGCTGTTAAAAATGCATCCAAAAGACGACTGGATGTTTAACCAGTTGGGTGATGACCGCGATCATAGGGGCATGCGGATACCGAAACAGGATACCAATTTTTACGGAAGAGGGCTGGAGCGACCGGTCTACTTTTGCTCGGGAGAACCACAGGTGAGAGGCAAGTTTATGAACAATGCTACCGGGGTTGCCTCTACGGCCGGAAAATTTACCAGTGCCTTTTCGCTTGGAAGCCAGATGTTCTATCCGATTAACCGTGAATTTTCCGAATTGCTGAACAGGAAGGCCGCTACTGCTTTTAAAATGGGCCTCGACAAACCTGGAGCAGCCCAGACGGCCTCTGTTCTATCGCCTTATATTTACGCGGAAGATAACTGGAAAGATGATATGCAACTGGGCGCAACGGCCATGTATACAAATCAGTTATACCGACAATCTAAAGGCAATCGGAAAAGCCGTGCCGCACTGGCGGCGGATCCAACAAAGCTCGACCTCGCATATAGCTACGCGGTAGATGAACCAATTACTCCATGGCTTGGCGCTGATACGGCCAAACATTACCAATGGTATCCGTTCATAAACGTAGGGCATTACGAACTTGCCAAAGCCCTGAGCGGAGCCAAACGCGATTCCATTGTTCAGTTTTATAAAGAAGGAATAGACAGGGTGTGGCAAAAAGCAAAAAAGAATGCTTTTTTCAGAGGGGTACCTTTTATCTGGTGTAGCAATAATCTTACGGTTAGTTTTGCCATTCAGTGTTACTGGTATCGCCAGTTAAGCGGCGACCAAACTTACCTGGAACTGGAACAGTCCTGTTTCGACTGGATCTTTGGGCTGAATCCCTGGGGAACTTCGATGGTGTATGGATTGCCTTCATGGGGCGATACCCCGGTTGACCCGCATTCAGCTTTCACCTATCTTAAAAAGTATCCAATTGATGGGGGCCTGGTAGATGGCCCTGTCTATACCACTATTTTCAGCAATCTTATCGGTATAACTTTGTACAGCCCTGATGAATACGCGCCGTTCCAAAGTGATCTGGCGGTTTACCATGATGATTTTGGCGACTACAGTACAAATGAACCTACCATGGATGGAACGGTTTCGCTGATCTACCTGCTGGCTGCATACGAGGCGGAGTCTAAAAAAAAACGAAACTAACATATTCTCACGGCGGAATTATCAGGGGGGATACCGGTGAAAAAACGATTTCAATTGTATTCACCGGCGATGAATTCGGCGATGGCTTAAAAGCGATCT
Organism: Bacteroidota bacterium; assembly: GCA_023427575.1. Taxonomy (GTDB): domain Bacteria; phylum Bacteroidota; class Bacteroidia; order Chitinophagales; family Chitinophagaceae; genus Flavitalea. The sequence continues at coordinate 4,071 of JAEZAY010000296.1, forward strand.
CACGTACACTGAATAAGAACAATGTGCGGGGATCGTTTTTTCTTACCGGAAACTTTTACCGCAATAAAAAATTTCAGCCTGCCATTAAAAAATTAAATAGAAAAGGCCATTATTTCGGGGCTCATTCCGATGGCCATTTATTGTACTGTGATTGGAGCAAAAGAGACAGTCTGCTGGTTACAAAGGAAGTTTTTCAGCAAGATTTGCATCAGAACCTGGAACGTTTGAAATCACTTGGCTTGCCGGTTCACAGTTCGCATTTTTTTATTCCCCCCTATGAATGGTGGAACGATTCCATTTCGATCTGGAGTGAAGAAATGGGGCAGAAGATTGTCAGCTTTACACCCGGGATCAGAACGAATGCCGATTATACCTATCCCGAAATGGGTACTGCCTATAAGACGAGCGACTGGATTATTCAATCCCTTAAAGAAATGCATCAAAACAGCCCGGCTGGCTTAAACGGGGGAATTGTGCTTATTCATGTGGGCGTAGACAAACGTCGCCCGGATAAATTATACAATCGACTGGATGAGCTGATTAAATATTTTCGATCCGAAGGTTATCAACTGCTACGGATAGACGAAATGCTGAACTGATCTGAGTCATTTGTGCCCGGATAAATGTATTAGTGAGCCCGGAAAGAAATCCATTAAGAAAATTGAAACGAACGGCGGTGCTAATGTGCTAATGTGCCAATGTGCCAATGTGGAAGTGTGATAATTTGATAATTTGATAATGTGATAATGTGCGAATCACTGCTGTCCGGG
>JAEZAY010000365.1 GCA_023427575.1 Bacteroidota bacterium
ATTGGCACATTAGCACATTGGCACATTATCACCGCCGTCCGTTTCAATTTTCTTAACGGATTTCTTCCGAGGCCAGGAGGAATACATTTTACCCGGACACCAATGTTTCCACGAGCTATTCAATGCTCCCGGTATTCAGGTATTAAAAAACCAGATTCAGATCTTGCACTGAGCCTGAATACTGTCAGCGACTGATTACCTTCAGTTCCGTTCTCCGGTTCTTTGCTTTTCCCGCTTCGGTTTCATTATCGGCCACCGGTTGTTCTGCTCCAAATCCTTTCGAACTTAAACGTTCTTTTTCGATGCCTTTTGTAACCAGGTATTTAACCACCGATTCGGCTCTGTTATTGGAAAGCCGAAGATTGTCGGCCGCCTGACCAACATTATCAGTATGCCCTGAAATTTCTATTTTGATGGTTGGATTTTCTTTCAGCAATGTAACAAGTTTATCGAGCTCTGTGGTTGATTCCGGTTTTAATTCGTATTTGTTCACATCGAAGAAAATATTCCTGAGTACAACTGCCGCGTCAACTGCCAGTGGCTGCAGCGGGATATTGATTTTATAAGTAGAATCGGGCTGAATTTCTTTCAGCGAAAAATTTTCCGAGAAAAAAAGATATCCTTTCCGGTTCACGTTAAAAGCATAGTCTTTTCCAACCGGAAGCGTGATCAGGTAATTCCCGGTTTCGTCGGTTTGAACGCGGCTCAGGGTTTCCTGGGTTGATAGATCGGTCAGTTCCACCGCGGAGGGAAGGCCTTTATTGGTTTCCTTATCATACACTTTACCCTGAACCCAAAGGGTTCTGGCAGGCCGGATATCTTCCCGCAGTTTAAAAGTGTAAAGATCGAGTCCGCCCCGGCTGTCGCTGCGGTCACTCGCGTAATAGGCGGTTTCGCCATCGGCTGCGATCACCAGGCTTCCCTCGTTTTCTATGGTATTGATGGGATATCCCAGGTTGGTGGCCTTACTCCAGATTCCTTTTGGTCCTTTTTTGGCCAAAAACAAATCGTCGCCGCCATAACCGGGATGGCCATTCGAAGTAAAATAGAGGGTCTGGTTATCGGCGTGTATAAAAGGACAGCTTTCGTCGCCGGAGGTATTGATTTCAGGACCCAGGTTTTCGGGTCTTGTCCACCGGCCATTGGGGAGGCGGCGGGTTACATAAATATCACTGCCGCCATAACCGCCGGCGCGGTTGCTGGCAAAATACAAATCGCGCTTGTCGGCCGATAAACTGGGCGCTGATTCCCATGCTTCCGAATTGATAACGGGTCCCAGGTTTTCCGGGCTGCTCCATCCATCGGCACTGCGATACGAAATATAAAGATCGCAGCTACCGAAGCCTTCGGGAAAATTACAGCCGGTAAAGATCAGCCATTCGCCATCCTGCGAAATATTCTGGGCCCCCTCATTCCGGTCGGAATTGATTTCGCCTTCCAGGCTTTCACCCGCACTCCAGCTTCCATTTTCACGGCTTGCCCCAAAAAAATCTTCATTATAATTTCTAACTCTGCGGGTATAGATAAGGGTATTTCCGTCTATAGTCAGAGCCGGGAAATATTCCGAAAATTCTGAATTAATTCCTTCGCCCAGGTTCACAGGATTGAACAGGTAGGCGGTATCGTTTTGTTTCGCGTAGTCAATGGCAAACTGATAGCTTCTTTCCCGATACCTGCCTGCCCTGATACTGCTTTCGCTCAGATTGGGAATCGCCAGGAATTTCCGGATGGCCGTAAGAGCTTTTTCAAAATCGCCTTTACCTGCCAGGTTGATGGAGTAGGGGAGTGAGTAATCCTGGAAATAAACCGAATCAATCGCGCTGGCCTTTTCATAGTTCAGAACAGCCGCGTTATAGTCTTTCATTTCGCCATACATGCCGGCGATCGACAGATAAGCATCGGCAAAGCGGGGTTCAGATTTTAAAGCGTCCGAAAGCAGTTTGATTCCTTCCTTAAAATTTCCGTCGCGGGCAGATTCAAGTGCTTTCGTGTAGAGGTTGGTGGCTTTTCTTCCGATTTTCGAGGGATCGTATGACTGGGCCGATAGTGTTGCACTGAAGATCATTAACAATAAGGCAGCCAAAATCTGCTTCATACAGGATATTATTTTACGGAGCTAACGGAAAGACGATCAATTTATACCGAAAGTAACATCCAATTTGATAACGGGAAGTTATAAACTCAGGGTACGTTGATGTATTTATGGATCTGTAACGAAAATTCCCAGCGTGGATTGTTCTTAATATAGTCGATGATCTGGGGGGTAACCAGTTCCGATTTACTCCATTCCGGCTGAAGATAGAGTTTACAACCCGGGGAAACCTGCCGGGCAAATTGTTCAGCCCAGTCAAAATCCGATTTATTATATATTATCACCTTCAGCTCATTTGCTTTACCGAGAATTTCGGGTAATGGCGCCTTGAATTTTTTGGGTGAAAGGCAGATCCAGTCCCATTCGCCGGACAGAGGCGAGGAACCGGAGGTTTCTATATTTGTTTGAAAACCGGCATTATGCAGAGCCCGGGTCAGTGGAAAACAATCGTGGAGCAGGGGTTCGCCGCCTGTTATAACAGCCATCCGGCCGGGAAATGAAGCGGCCTGGTTTACCAGCTCATCTACTTTTACCAGCGGGTGGGCCGAAGCATCCCAGCTCTCTTTCACATCACACCAAACACAACCCACATCGCAGCCGCCAAGCCGGATAAAATAGGCCGCGCTGCCCTGGTAAAATCCCTCCCCCTGGATGGTGTAAAACGATTCCATCACCGGGTAGCTCAACTCAGTTGCGGTT
>JAEZAY010000395.1 GCA_023427575.1 Bacteroidota bacterium
CATTAGCACATCAGTAGTGTCCGGGTAAAATGTATTCCCCCGGGCCTCGGAAGAAATCCGTTAAGAAAATTGAAACGGACGGCGTAAAATAAAAACAGTTGTTACCGAAGCCCGGAGATGTTCTTTAGCTCGTAAGTCCTACCACTGCTGGGCTTTATTCTTTAGCTGTGACTTGTTTTTATTTAGCCGGAAGTTTCAATTTTTAGAATTTATTCCGGAGCCCGATTTTTTTGCTCCAGTTTTTGTCTAAAAAAAAGTGGAAGGGTTATTTATAATGACTGCTCGCAAATTACTATTAATACAGGTTTCGGGTAAATGGGAAATTATTAACCGGACACCAATGAACCGGGATTCTGGAATGATTTAAAACTGTACGGGTTTATTCAGAAGAATCTTTTTTACGTCGCCTATGGATTGATGGGTGGCATCGCCCTTTTCATACAATTTACCCTTAGCCGCCGCCGCAGAAAAATCGACAATCGACTGAAGCGGATGATTATTCGATAAGCCATAGATTAAACCGGCCATAAAACAATCCCCGCTTCCCGCTTTATCAACAATATCGGTCATGGGAAAAACAGGCGAGCTTTTTATTTCAGCGCCTTCATTCAGCACGGCCCAATACTCTTTTTCTAAACGGAATGTATAAGCGATTACGCCGGCATTTGTGAATTGCCGGCGCAGATTCTGGCTGCTTTCAAATGCAGCCGCCATCAATTCCGCTTTTGTTTTTCCCGTACTGTCTTTCAGTGGCGACTCAATCCCGATCAGGGTTTCAGCCGACCAGATATTTCCCATTACAACATCACAGTAATCTGCCAGCTGGGGCATGATTTCAGTTGGCTTCATTCCATATTTCCATAACAATGAGCGATAATTCAGATCAACGCTTATCCTTAATCCTTTTTTTCTTGCAGATTCCAGCGCTTCACCGCATAGAGCCGCCGTATTTTTATTTAGTGCCGGGCTGATAGCGGAAAAATGAAACCAGCTGCAATCATCCAGCAAATGGTCCCAGTCGACCATTCCGGTTTTCAGTTCACTGAAAGATGAAAAAGCCCGGTCATAAATCACGCCGGCATTTTTGAGATCGGCGCCCTGAGGAAGAAAATAGCAGCCGATACGGCTGCCGGAATAATGAATGCCAGAAGTATCCACGCCTTCCAGCTCCAGTTCTTTTGCAATCTCGCGGCTCAGGTAATGATCGGGCAAAGCAGTGCCGTATTTAACAGGCTGCTTCCATCGGGCCAGCGCCCGGGCAACATTTAATTCAGCCCCGCCAATAAATACCGGCATGGAGGAATTTCTTATCCAGGCCCCATTCAGTTCAGGTGAAAGTCTTAATAACAGCTCTCCAAAACAAAAAATTTTCATTCATCAGGTTTTATCGGCCCATCCACCCACCGTCTACGGTGAGGATTGTTCCGTGAACATACGAGGATGCTTCAGAGGCAAGAAAAACAACCGGGCCTTTATAATCTTCGGGTTTCCCCCATCGCGCCGCCGGAATCCTGCTCAGAATTGAACTACTTCTGGCCTCATCACTGCGCAGGGCCTCGGTATTATCCGTTTCTACATACCCCGGGGCAATCGCGTTCACATTGACCGAGCTGGATGCCCATTCATTGGCAAAAGCCTTCACCAGCGAAGCAATGGCGCCTTTGCTGGCTGCATATCCGGGTACATTTATGCCGCCCTGGAAACTTAACAAAGAAGCCGTAAAAATAATTTTGCCGCTTTTTCTTTCTACCATTTTTTTCCCAATCTCCCTGGTAAGAATAAAAGGTGCTGTTTGATTAACGGCAATCACTTCATCCCAATATTCGTCGGGATGATCAGCAACCGGCTTTCGTAAAATGGTACCCGCGTTGTTGACCAGAATGCCGATGAAGGGATGATCATTATGCAGCTTTTCTAAAAAGCGGAACACCGAATTCCGATCAGAAAAATCGCACTGATAAGAATAAAACTTCCGCCCGGCCGCATGTACCAATTTTTCAACTTCCGAACCTTCCGGTTCCAGGTTGGCAGATACTCCAATGATATCAGCACCAGCCTCGGCCAGCCCTTCGGCCATTGCTTTACCGATCCCACGTTTGCACCCGGTAACAAGGGCCAGTTTATTATTCAATGAAAACTGTTCGGCGATTTTCATAATCTTACTTTATTTGAATTTTCAGCGGATTATCCACCCTTTTTTTAAACCGCCTGAGGTATTCAAACCATTCGGAACCGGTACGAATTATTCCGGCTTTGTCCCAGGCCGCGCCATGATAGTAAGTGATTGTTCCGTCTGTTGCACTAAGGGTTTCGGCCAGGAGATGAACACTATCCACCTTCATTTTAGTTACCGGGGTGGTAAAAATACAAGCCACTCCCGTTGTACCATCGTCACCATGAACAGGTTCCCAATAAGCCAGCAGTCCATCCGTTTCACTCAACAACATTTCACCTGCTTCTTTTCGCTTAATGATCCCGGTTACCATGGGCAGTGATTCAGTTTTCCCGGAAATTATCCGAACCATGGTTTTGCTGAGTTGCGAACCGGCATCAATGATAACGGTTTTTTCCATTTGCATTTTCCGGCCATTCAGATCCCAATCGGTATAGGATAACCGAAACCCGGACCGGAGTGGTCCGTTATCTAAAATCTTCCAGGCATCGTAGGTTCCCGGATACCAGATGCTGTCGTTCAGGTAAACGGCAATGGCACCGGCGCCGAGCGTTCGTCCAACATGATAATAGTCGAGTCCATCACCATGATCTTTATGATAATCGTTTTTTTTGTACCTGGTATCAATAATCAGATCTTTTGTTCTTTTAACCCAAACATCGATGCCATAAGCCATTTCATTTGGAAATTTCTCCAGCGCTTTTCCATATACCCGGTGCGCGATCCGGTCGTTCTCCCAGGCAAAATCATCTTTCCGTTCCGGCACATATCGCGCGAAGGTTCTGGAAACCACCGGATCGGGCCTGCCTTTTACCAATTGAAGCTGAACTTCCTTACCAGGCTGGAGCTGAACCAGAACCAGCAGATTCTGAATCTCTTTGTTTCCCTGAGATTCGAGTTGATAGGGATGTGACTTTTTTGAAACAGGATCGATCACCCTGAAATTGGCCGGATCCAAATCCGGATATTGTTTACGCAACTCCCGCCAGGGAATCTCGATTAGCTCTTCACCGGAAAGCTTCAGGGGGTCGGAAATGACAATTACCGGTCGCTGCGCCGCCAATGGAATAGTACCGGCCATCAGCAGCAGGGAAAGAACAACATATTTCATTTATTAAAAAATTAGTTCTGGTTTGATCTGCTAACGGAGTTCGGTAACCGCTAATTTATCCATATCATCGTAATCCAGGTTCTCACCGGCCATTCCCCAGATAAACCCATAGTTTGATGTACCGCATCCAAAATGAGTGCTCCAGGGGGGTGAGATTACCGCGTCATGATTCGCCATCACAAGATGGCGGGTTTGCAGAGGCTCACCCATGAAATGAAAAAGCCGCTGGTCTTCCTTCAGATCAAAATAAAAATACACTTCCATCCGCCGGGTATGAGTATGAGGCGGCACTGAATTCCAGACGCTTCCGGGCTCCAAAGTAGTTAGTCCC
>JAEZAY010000470.1 GCA_023427575.1 Bacteroidota bacterium
GTAAAGGGAAGCCTTCATTTCAACAATTATGAAATAGATGGAAGCAGCGGCCAGGTTCGGGGCAAACTGGATGGACAGATTATCCGGCTTTGGTATGATTTTGAATCAGAAGGAATCAGCAGCGTTATGCAGGTGATCTTCAAAAAAACCGGCGATAGTTTAATTCGTGGGAATGGTGAAATGGAAAACCAGGGCGATACGGTTTATTTCTTACAAAATAAAGAATTGAGTTTTACTGAAGGAACCGTTTTATTGAAAACAGACTGTTCCTTACTAAACCGGCCGGAGGCCGATAGTATTTCCAGCTCTATTCGTTAAGCGAATTTTTATAAACTTCAAGAGCTCTTTTCCGGGCAAAGCCATGTTCCACAATAGGCTGAATATATCCGGGGACAAATCCCGGGATCCATCGTTTAATGTATTTTAGTTCAGGGTCAAATTTGCGAATTTGTTCGCTGGGATTGAAGATCCTGAAATAGGGTGCGGAATCGCAGCCCGATCCTGCCGCCCATTGCCAGTTGCCGTTATTGGAAGCCAGTTCATAGTCCAGCAGTTTTTCGGCAAAATAGGCTTCGCCCCAACGCCAGTCGATAAGTAAATGTTTTGTCAGAAAGCTGGCAACCACCATCCTGACCCGGTTATGCATCCAGCCGGTTTCATTTAGCTGCCGCATTCCGGCATCCACCAATGGGTAACCGGTTTCGCCGCGGCACCATTTTTCAAATTCAACGGGGTTGTTTCTCCAGGCTATATTATCGTATTTCTTCTTGAAGCTGCCGTATACAACATGCGGAAAATGGAAAAGGATCATGATAAAAAACTCGCGCCAGATAAGTTCATTCAGCCATTGCTCGCTGAGACCTGAAGCAAGCCTTGCCACTTCCCGAATACTGACCGTTCCGAACCGGAGATGTACGCCCAGGCGACTGGTACCTTCCACCGACGGAAAGTTCCGGTTAGCCGAATAATGCCGGAGCATTTCGGTTTCTGGATTCAATTCGGGGTAAAAAACTTCTGCATGCTCGAAGCCAATGGAATTGAGAGTTGGCCGGGAACCGGCAATGGTTTTGTGAAAAGCGGAACGGAAATTTTCCGAAGGATAATTCCGGTCTTTTTCCGCTTCATATCTTTGTTTCCAGACCCTGGAATAAGGTGTGTAAATCGTATATGGTGTTCCGTCGGGTTTTAAAATTTCCGATTTTTCAAAAATCACATGGTCCTTGTACGAATGGAACCCGATCGATTTTTCCTGTAAAAAATTGCTAACAGCGTTGTCTCTTTCGAGGGCGTAAGGTTCATAATCAGCGTTTGTATAAACCGCATTGACTGTATACTCCTGAACTATTTGTTTAAATGCGTTTATAGGGCTATCGTTCAAGATCCGGATAGAAGATCCCTGTTGCCGGAGTAAATCGTCGAGCTTCGCAATACTATCATAAATAAAGCTGACCCTAAGGTCTTTTTTATCCTGAAGATTATCGAGAATCAGGGTGTCGAATATAAAAAGCGGTAAAACTGGATATCCCGATTTAAGGGCATGGAATAAGGCCCTGTTATCGTTCAGCCGAAGGTCGCGACGCAGCCACCAGATGACAATCTCCCCTGACTTAGATTTCTCATTCGAGTCCAGCATTAAATGATTTTTGTTTCCTGACCAGCTTCAGAATTATGTTGAGTAGCAGTGCTCCGGAAATTGCTATAGCCCCCATGTACACCATTTCCGATCTGCCATCATTGGCAACCGCGATGGCCATCAGCGCCCAGATTCCCACCACCGAAAACAGCGGCATATTCCGGTTCCAGGTTACAATTACATTCAGAGCTCCGGCAATAATAATCATAATAATGGTCCAGGTTTCCGCTTCAATCCCAAATCCATTCCAGCCGATTTTCGTTAAAAAGGCTGCGATATTTGCGATAGATGCAACGGAAACCCAGCCCGCATATATTGCAAATGGCCACCAGGTATATAGTTTTTTTCCAACCGGCAAACGCTGCAATTCCATATTATTCTTCAATATGATCGTAAGAATGGAGATTAGCAGGATAAACATCAGCATTACCGAGAAGAGGAGATAATCGTTCAGCCAGGCAATGATCCACAAACAATTGGCAAAGCAGGAAATAATGAACCATGGACCTGTTTCAATAATTATCTTATCTGAAACTTTATTTTGCATTACCCGGATCTGATAGATTACAAACGCCAGCAAACTGATATAGATCAGGCCCCAGATGGAGAATGCATAACCTGCAGGCGTAAAATAGTTTTCATACCGGCCGGAAATATCCGACATGGTACTATCATTAAAAAAGCCTGTGTTCGAAAGGTAATTGATAATGATGGTAAGAGTCAGTGCCACGCAATTTACATTGGCTAAGGTTTTATTCATGGATCACCTGTTTTGTTCTGACAGTGTTTTTTATGGGTAATTTTTCTTCTGCATAGGTTTTACGAACCCGGTTCATAATTGCACGATAGATCAACAGATTGATGAGGATCAGTTCAAGTCCGTAAAAAACATCTTCCACGGGTATGGTCAAAATCCGGAGTCCAATATGTTCATCCGCATTATACCAGACTACGGGTTCCGGAATTCCCGTACCGGTAAGAACGCCATTTACAATCATAAAAGGCAAAAGCAGAATGGAATAAACAACATAAAATTTGCCAAGCCATGGTATTTTTAATACAAAGGAGCTGAATGCCAGAATCAGCGCCAGGCTTGCAAAGGTCCATAGTGTATAGATCTGTTCTTTATATACAAAGGAGCCGATAATAAGAAAAAGACAAAGAATCCCGGTAATGATTGATTCCGTTTTTTTGGAAAAAGGTTCAGCCCAGAATTTATCCAGACAGTAAAATGTAAATACGCAGGCATAAGGGATACAAAGAAAAAACAAAACTTCCTCAAGCGGCAGTCCGAAGATCCACAGACCGGAAATATAATTCTCATTAAAACCCCATACCCCGAGCCGCGTGAAATAGGCATCCCAGATAACAAACCCGATTCCGGTAACTACTACAGCCGGGAAAAATGCTTTCCAGGTTTTATAGAAATTGAGTTTCGGATGAAATGAAAAGATCAGCGGAATGATGATCGTAAAGAAATTAACGAGCAGATACAGGCTTTTCATGAGCTGTTGCATTATTGTTATTCCTGAAATATTTAAATGGCACCCATAACATGCCAAAACATTCTCCGTCTTCTTTTCCAATATGTTTATGGTGCATTTTGTGCGCTCTCCGAATCGCTCTGAAATAAGCATTATCGGTGTGGCGAAGAAATTTAAACCGCTGATGGATGAAGATATCATGCACCAGAAAATAAGCAAGGCCATAGATTGTTATGCCCAGTCCGACCCAAAACAGGCTATTGTAATCGGCCCGCATTCCAAGGTAGAGAAATACCATCCCCGGAATGGCGAAAATCAGAAAGAAGAAATCATTGTCTTCGAAAAAACCTTTTGATTCCTTTTTATGATGATCCTTATGCAGCCTCCACAGTAATCCATGCATTATAAATTTATGAGTGAACCAGGCAACCGCCTCCATACCCACAAATGAAGCCAGAACAATTAAGATATTAGTGATTATGCTGTTCATTTTTTATAAATAGTTTTTGCAGTGCCGCACTACGGTAGTCGAAAATTTGATTCAGTTTTTTGCGTACAAACAGGGTATGCGCCAGGTTTCCGATCACTCCAAATGGAATCCGGTAGTTTACCTCATCTTTCATAAGCACACCATTGTCCTTTTCAGTAAAACTATGCCTGTGTTCCCAGAATGCGTAAGGGCCCTTCAATTGCCGGTCTATGAAGGTACGGGGTTTTTCTACGGCCGTTATTTGGGTTTTCCATTTCATTTTGATCCCGAATAAAGGGCGAATGGTATAATCAATCAGTTGTCCTTCTACAATTTCCTTTTCGTCCAGATCTGTTAAAATCACAAAGTTCATGTCAGGCGGTGTTATCCGGGCAAGATTTTTTGCCGATGAAAAAAAAGCCCAGGCCTCGGCAATAGGGATGGGTAAAAATTGTTCTCTTTTTAACTGATACATGCTGAATTCTTTATTTACTATCGGATATTTTTCACAATTGCTTTTTCGGCCTCGTTCAGCGATGGTTCTTTGAGCAAATAATTTTTAATCATTGATTTCAGATTCGGATCATCTACCGAAGCCAGATTACTCAGAATCATTTTTTTATCTGTTTCCATATTCTCTTTATATCCCAGGAACCCGGGGCTGTTGGCCTGGGTACAGAATCGTAAAAAAAGAAGCTCAATGTTTCCGGGATCCGCGCGGATCGCATTTTCCAACACCGATTTACCCCGGTTAATGTGGGAAATTTTGCTGATCGGATTAATGACATATTTGGCCATCATCATGGTGGCGTTTCCTCTATAACCGCTAAGCAGGGGATTGGTCTTTTCTGTATATGGTCTTAACATTTGCACCAGCTTTTTACAGGCCGACTCATCGCTGGCGGCCCTGATAAACAGCGACCGAACTTCCCGGAGATTCGGGTCTGAAAAAACAGGCCCTGAATTTACCAGCAGCAACATAACAAATAGAAAATTCATACCCAGCGCATTTTATATTCAACCAGGCTGTTAACCATCAGTTGAAGTTTCCGGCTATTATTGATCCGGATTCTTTCTTTTAAAATCCGGTGAGGCGGCAGTTTTTTGATTTTGTTGAATAAACTCTGATAGTAAACATAAGCAAGGTAAACACCTGCTTTCGACGTAGAAGGCAGCTTTTTAATTCCAGCCAGCGCTATTTCAAAATCCGCTTCGATCTCTTTTTCAATCTGCGATTTTGAATGGCCGTCGAACTCATGAAAATTTATCTGCGGAAAATAGATCCGGCCCAAAAGATGATAATCATCTTTCATATCTCTTAAAAAATTCACTTTCTGAAATGCCGCGCCCAGCTTCATCGCATATGGCTTTAGCTCCCCGAACTTTTGCGGATCCCCTTCAGTAAATACATGGAGGCACATCAATCCAACCACTTCAGCCGAGCCCAAAATATATTGCTGGTACTTTTCGGTTGTGTATTCAACTTTTCCCAAATCCATTTTCATGCTTTCCAGAAAGGTGACGATCAGTTCCGGATTTATATTGTACTTGTGAACGGCATGCTGAAAAGAATTAAGAATCGGATTAACGGAAATTTTGCTATCGATCGCGTCAAAAGTGTCCTGGCTAAACCGGTGTAATAATTTTGCTCTGTCATAACCTTCAAAACTGTCAACGATTTCATCGGCCACTCTCACAAATCCATAGATCGCATATATTGAATTTCGCAGACGGTGATTCAGAAAATAGATTCCCAGCGAAAAGCTGGTGCTGTATGCATTCGTGGTGGCTTTACTGATCTGCTCTGAAAGGTTGTCAAATAGCAACTTCATGCGTTCGTTTGTTTAAGTATTTCGTTAATTGGTTGGCAGCGATTTTTCCTGAAATCAGGGCGGGTGGAACGCCGGGACCAGGCACTGTTAGCTGGCCGGCATAGAACAGATTCGGAAGTTTTTTGTTCCTGATCTTTGGTTTCAGAACCGCTGTCTGGCGAAGCGTATTGGCGAGTCCGTACGCATTTCCCTTGTATGAATTATAATCTGTAATAAAATCATTTACGCAATAGCTCTGCTTATAGTCGATAAATTCAGCCAGGCTTTCTCCCGTATGTTTTTCCAACCGCTGCATCATGTTTTGAAAATAGCTTTCCCTTAACGCTTGATTGTCTTCCAGACCGGCAGCAATCGGCATGAGTAGAAAAAGATTTTCATGACCTTCCGGCGCAACAGTTGAGTCGCTGCGCGAAGGGCAGCAAACATAGAACAACGGTTTTGAGGGCCATTTTGGCGTATGGTAAATTTCT
>JAEZAY010000478.1 GCA_023427575.1 Bacteroidota bacterium
CACTAACATTGCCGATCACCGGCAGGCCAACCATAATTTCCACTCCAAAGGCATATTTCATATACAGGGAAGGACCTGTGATGGTATCGGCTGAAATCCTCAATTGCACCGATCCGATGGCATAAACTGTAGCGGCCGCAAGGCTGACACACATAACGCTTAGCTTTCCGCCAAATTCGATAAAAGCGCCCGCTCCGGGCACCAGTGAACCACCGGAGGGCAATGCCAGATTGAAGTAGCAGCCCAGCTTCAGATTGGCTTCCAGTCGCAGCGGCGTGGTTGGACCATCAAGATATTTTGGAGGGAAACGCAGAACCGGAATTTCCTTGTCGGCCTGAAATTTATACTGCCAGTTATCGGGGCTGTTGCTCATTGCGATTTTAAGCCCCGTCTTCACCAGCTCGGCATAATCGGGATCGGAGCCGATGGAAGCGAGCACCTCCAGAATTTCGATGATGGGTTTGAGTTCCTTTCCCGGTACCAGTACCGGTTTAACAAATTCGGGCTTTTGCCCTTTCTCCGTATCGAATTTCCCCTGAATCATGAACAAACGTTTAATATCACCCAGATCAATTACCATGGTGATATTTTCCATTTTGTTTACCCATTTGGATGCTTCACTGTTGAGATCAAACTGCAGTTTTGCATCCTGAACCGGCGTCGGATCCTGACCGGTTTGTGCATAATCCACATAAATTTTGACGAAGCTGGTATTCACAAAATACCAGGGGCCTTTCGGCAACTTGTCTTCAAATGACTTTAAAACATTTTGCGCGGCTTTGTCTACCAACTGGTAACCTGTTTCAACAATCTTTACAGCACATCCTTTTGCATCAAGGTTCACTACCGGCAGATCTTCCAGTTTAGGAAATATGCTGGTGCTGTTCAGCAGCCGGTACGCATCGGCCAGGTCGGGGATTGTACTGCCAAGCAATTTTTCTCCTTTTTTAAAAAACGGGTTGCGAAACAAAACCTTTTGTGCATCGGTTGTTTGCAGAAAGGCATACTGTTGCAGCCGGTCGGCAGGGGTTTTAAAAAGTTCGGAAGGAATGGCGATCTCCTGGGGAAAACTTTCATTCAGATCCTCGGCTGTTTTATGAATTCCTTTACGGACAAGCGCCACCTCCTTTGCAGGCAGCGGAACAACTTCCTTCGAATTTTTATCATGAAAAGCCAGGCTCCAGCTACCATCTTTGGGAAGGATGGGCATTCCATTCGCGGCGGTTACAAACACCAGCTTATTTGTTTCGTCAACCGAAGGGTTTACATCCACCCCCGCCAGGCGCATTTTCTGGCCACTGTTACTGATGTTCACCATACAATCCACCGGTCCGCCTAATCCGTTTTGCATTAGCAGCAATTCGGCGAAATGCTGGTGTGAAATGATTACGCCTCGCGGCGATTTCTGCAGGTAACCGAGCATTTTTTTTGAAGGCACATAACCATTCACCTTACCCTGTTCAACATGGGTGATCAAAACATCGGCATCAAAATAAACCGGGATCAGTTCCACATCAAGGTTCACTCCGGCCCCGACGGAAATTTCGCGGCCATCGTTGGGATCAACATATACTCCATAATTTTTAAACCAGGAACGTTCGAAAGGAGCCAGGTCATTTTCAATTATATTATGTACGTTAAACACGCCTTTTACAATTCCAGGATGGAATGTATAAGGCTCACCGTCGGCGATTTCGATGGGTTTTCCATCGGGGCCGGATTCGATGGTACCATCAGGTTTGCGCTTGGGATATTTAAAATTGAAATCGTAAACTCCGTCGCTATCGGCTCTCCAGCCGCTGTCTACCCGGTATTCAAAACCGGTGGAACTGCGATACATGGTAATCGTACGAACCACCCGGATTCCCCATGGATACAGAATACTGCGAACCTGGATGATCTCTTTGGCTGTACGGCCCCGCCATACATCAAATATCGACTGCGATACCTGCGCTATCCTTGCCCGCGCGTTCAGCCAACTGCTGAAGATATTCGCCCCGTATCCTGTAAAATCATAACGTTCTAAAGGAATTCCGCGGTCAATGATTCCATTGTCGGCAAATTCGGCGTTGAAGATATCCGTTACCGTTTTACCCAGAATACCCGGGGTGACCGTTCCATTCAGATCGGTAATATTGTTATACTGCCTGGTATTGCCTTCAAATACGCGGTTGTTTTCTTCCGGGTTTTCACCCGCACGCGCAGAGATCTGGAGGGTGGCAGAGCTATTGTTTTGAAAGTTTGCTTTTACAAGACTTAAAGCGGCGCCTTTCGTATTGGGCGCGGGCAGATAGTGGTTTTCCTGATCAAAACGGGCAATGGAAATTATCCCGTTCGGTAGCGTGAATAAGCCCCAGGCTTTAAATTGCGGGTCTTCACTGAATTTTTCCGTTAAATGAAGCGTTGCCGGCAAAGGCGCCAGTGGAATCTTTTTAACCCCGGTATTTCCTATCAGCGCAGGCGGACCGTCGTTTACAAACTTCAGGATACCGAATGGCGGATCATTGTTTACGTTGAAGGGCGCCGTTAGATTGATAACAGGCTCCCAACTGATTTGAGGTAATGTGTAAACCCTTACAAAACGGCTTTCGGCAACCACGTCCATTCCTTCCACGGCGAGCTGAGACCCCGCCTCAATTGGTTTGACTTCGAATTTTTCTCCGAAGATGCTCCGTTCATTCAAATAACCAATACTGACCCCAAAGAGATCTGCTGCGGTACTTACATCCAGAAGATTAAACAGGTCGAAAGCCTGAAAGCCGCGCCCGGCACGGTTATAGGTTTGTGTGTCCACGGTTGCTATCCGCTGGCCGTAATGAGGATCGCCACTCACGGTATTATAACGTTCAACCATCTGCGCTTTTCTGCGGTCGGACAATTGTTTCGCCCGCTGAATGGCAAAATCGGTATTGGCAACGATGTTGGCATCATTGGCTGCATTGATAGCCGGCTTTTCTTCTTTGTCGTAGCTGTGAATATTGTACGATAGGGCAAGGTTTCCGAATGCAAAATTCAGATTGGGAATTCCTTCATCGAACCAGGTTATTGAACAAACCAGCAACTGGTTAAAATCTGATCCTGATAAGGGCCGGTTGCCGGCAGTAATTCTTTCGGTCCTTCTTTTGAAAATCTCCAGATCGGCGGCATAAGGATCCGGCAGTGTGGGAAGATAGCCCACCATTCCGAATGTTAAATTCAATATGGCCTTATCAAAATCAGTATCGTTTTTAAGATCGCCATACAACATAAAACCCGATGGCGGCGAAACAGTGAACAACGCATTATTCAAAGCAATGGCCTGAGGCTCGAAAG
>JAEZAY010000482.1 GCA_023427575.1 Bacteroidota bacterium
CCTGTTCAGCCTGTCCGGGTGTAGGCACCAAAATCATTTTTTTATTCAGATTCAGCAGGTCCATAATGGAGGTATAGCCCGAACGGCAGATCACCCATTCGGCGTTACAGATCAGCTGGTTTAAAGCCGCCGAATCCACATGATTGTAAATTATGAGTCCGGGATGAGAAAGCGGGGTGGCGGCTTCGGGCAATCCCCGCAATACAGTGGCCTTCAGTTCGTGCCCAATCAACTGTTCCAGGATTTTTTTCTCGAACAGGCTTCGCTGCGGTTCCGGGCCCGAAATAATCACCAGCAGGGCTGAGCCGCTGCGGGTTTCAATGCAGGGTTCCAGCCGCGAGATACAGCCCAGATAGCGCAGGGGAATACGTGGAAGGAGTTTGGGATTTGACAAAATTCCTGCAACCGAGTCCGCTCCGGCCTGGTCGGGGATCCAGCATTCGCTGAAATTTTCAATCTTTTTTCTGATCAATTTGCGCATCAGGGCCGTTGTCAGGGCTCCGGCGCCACTGATGAGGCCGGGTTGATGCGTAATCAGGACGGAGGAAACGTTAGAGGCATAAAATCCGTATCTATTGTCGGAGATGATGAGATGTACAGGATGATTTTTTAAAAATTGCTGCAGCCAGCGCCTTTCACGGCGGATTGCGCGGAGGATTTTTGGAATTTGGCGGCAGAGTTGCAGTAACGTATTCAGGCGGGATTTGCCGTATCGGATATTATAACCGGGAATGGAATGGTAGGGAAGGTTTGGAAATTCTTTTTGCAGAATGGCTTTCTGGGCCGGATTACAGGCAACGATGACATTAAAAGAGAGCTGGATCAGCTCACGGATCAGGGGAATGCAACGGGTGGTATGGCCAAGTCCCCAGTCGAGTGGCGAGATCAGCACTAGGTGTTTTTCCCTATCAATATTAAATTTTCCAGGTTCACGCAATCTCAGATACTATTTCTGCGGTAAAATAGTTTAATTTAGAAGAAGGAAAAAATTATGAAAAACGTCAAACAATCTGTGATCTTATTGTTAATTTTCGTATCGGTTCTTTTTGCAAGCTGTAGTGCCGGAAAAAATGCCGGTAAAAATAACTGCGGCTGTAATCTGAACAAAGGTTTTGTTGGTTACTAAATCCTGATAGAGATGAAAACCCCGCACCGCGATTTGCTTGTACTTGTAAAAGACGATCAACTGAACAGGGATGCCATTGAATTCGAACTGGAGCAGTTGAACCAGCTTTTATTCGGTTTTGAAACCATTGAGAATCTCTGTGTGGCTCATGAAGCGTTCGATATGAACCGCTACCGGATCATCCGAAAACGCAATCCCCTTCGTAATATTATTGACGAACGCGAACTAAAACCCTTTGTGTTTTTAATTAATAAGAACTGAAATCAGAAACAGGCCGCTGGTTCTGACTCGAGTCGAAACCAACGGTTGCTTCTTTTTCTTTCAATTAAACCGAACCGTTTAATAAAGGCTGCTCTTCTGGTATTTCCCTGCTTTTTATCTTTGCGGGAAATAAGTACTGAAACTTATTTCTTTAACTTAAAAGATTGATGAAATCTCCGTTCGCTTTCGGGATCATTGTTACCTTCTTTAGTAATAGTCTGGCAAATATAACCCCGGTTTTCAACCAGGATAAGAAGAAATTGTGATTTTGATTTTCCGTCTTTCATTTCAGCTTTTATTTCGCGACCAGAATATCCATTCATCATTATTGACTTACTGGAGCTGATTACATAGATTTCATCTCCCAAAGCACCTTCCACAATACTATTGTACAAATCATCCAATATTTCCGTATTGCTGGAATGAATATACTCGCCCGGGAAGATATTAGAAGATAACAGGTAAATACGGTTGGTATCCAAACCGGTTCCAGCATAGGCTAGAATTTTCGATTCAATATCTCCAATTTCGGAAGGCAGGGTCAGATTGCGAATCTCCGGTTTTTGTGGAAATTCTATACTGATTTCACTGGTTTGATAAAGGTACCAGTTCGCAGGAGGAACTGAAAGCTGAGGATTCAGGTAAAAGAACAGATAAAAAATAATGGTTTTCATATTAGTGGGTTTAAGTAAAGCAACAGATCTCTTATCCGGCTTTCGGAT
Organism: Bacteroidota bacterium; assembly: GCA_023427575.1. Lineage (GTDB taxonomy): Bacteria > Bacteroidota > Bacteroidia > Chitinophagales > Chitinophagaceae > Flavitalea. The sequence goes on from JAEZAY010000482.1 coordinate 2,110, forward strand.
TCAGATAAACGATGTTTCGGGCTTCTTATTTTACAAGTCCCACAGTAACTACGGCGAAAAAGAAATTATCCGACCAGAATAACAACATTTTATTACGAGTAAGCCTGGTCTTGCATTTTACAAATGGCGGCTATAACTTTAGTAGTCCCCCAAATCTTGCTGTCTCCAATAAATAAATCGCTAACTATGGCAACGAATGCAAAAACGAGCTCTTTAAGCAAACTGACAATACCCAAGGGTGAAGAAGTAAAGGCTCAGGATATCCGCGATGGGATCTTTAATCTTATAAAACTGGAATATCCCGAATTTGACAGAAGCAGCTATATCTCCTTGCCAGAGCTTAATAAATACCGGCGGCTTTATCTCACTTCCCTGATCATTCAGGAAAGAGGTGAACTGGCGGCGATTGACCGCGACGTTATGGAAGCGATTAAAAACAACGCCATTCTTTCGGAGAATATTCGGGAAGAAATCGATTCGGAATTAAGCATTGGCGAAAAGATTGCGGATAGAGTAGCTGCGTTTGGCGGTAGCTGGACCTTTATCATTACATTCTTTTCTTTTATC
>JAEZAY010000498.1 GCA_023427575.1 Bacteroidota bacterium
CCGGGGGAATACACTTTACCCGGACACCAATGATGTGCCAATTTGCAAATTTAAATCCGGACAGTTTTATTCTTTAGCTGTGACTTGTTTTTATTTACGCCGTCCATTTCATTTTGCAAATTCGCACATTATCACATCATTGGTGTCCGGTTAATAATTTCTCATTCACCCGAACCTTTATCAATAGTGAATTAGGAGCAGTCATTGTAAATGATCCCTTCCACTTTTTTTTAGAAAAAAAGTGGAGCAAAAAAACGGGCTCCGGAATAAATCCTAAAAATTGAAACTCCCGGCTAAATAAAAACAAGTCACAGCGAAAGAATATAGCCCAGCAGTGGTAGGACTTACGGGCTACAGAACATTTCCGGGCTCGGGTAACAACTGTTTTTATTTTACGCCGTCCGTTTCAATTTTCTTAACGGATTTCTTCCGAGGCCCAGGTAATACATTTTACCCGGACACCACTGATGTGCTAATGTGCAAATTCTAATCCGGACAGTTATATTCTTTTGCTGTGACTTGTTTTAATTTTACGCCGTCCGTTTCATTTTGCAAGTTCGCACATTACCACATTATCAAATTATCACATTATCACATTATCAAATTATCACATTTCCACATTAGCACATTAGCACATTTTCCGAACCTATTTCTTCAAAGGCCGACTGATACATTCACCCGGGACTACTGCCTTTAAATTACAAAATCCAAATAAACCAGTACCAGGTTTCTAAGGACCAATGGGCACCGAAAAGTAGATTTCCACAGGGCCGATTAAACCAGCATCCAGCAAATCTGCTTCGGCAAAAGGTTTCATCCAGGCATTTGGCAATCTTTTGATATTGGATTTAAAACGGGGCTTTTCGGACAATTTTGCGTCTCCGATCAACGCATTGTTTGGCGTATTTACTACTTCAACGATCAGGTGGTTTTTTCCCGGACGAACAAATTGGCTGATGTTTATTTCATTGGGCGAAAACCAGGAAATTCCGATCCTGTGTCCGTTTAAAAATATTTCAGCTATTTCCCGCAGCTTGTTCAAGCGCAGATATGCCTGAAGATTTGTATCAGGCTCTTGTGCAGGCCATTCGAAATGGTGATGATAAGAAACACTGCCGGAAAAATATCTAAGCCGCTCATCAGGCGATTCATTTAAAGGAATCAATGTTTCCATTTCGGTTATGGGAGGGTTGGTTCCATTCTGTGAAAAACGAAGTTCCCAGGGTCCCCTTAATGTAAACTTTCCCGGTACTTCAATTTGTTTTTCAAAAGCTCTGCCGTTTTCAAGTCCACGATATAAGCCACTCGTGCTTGTCCACAACCGATTTTTCAGATGCATAAGGTCCGGACCCATCTCAAGCGTACTTGAAGGGTCCATTGCTACTGAATTTGATTTCTTTGAAAGCGGTTTCCGGAATATCACAAACAGAGAACCATTGCTTTTTAGCGTGATTGGAATTTCCGTGTAATATTTATCCGTTTTAAAAGCATGGATCATGCTTATTTCTCCACTGTCCGGATACCAGATTTCAGGCTGTCTACCGGTAAACCTAAACCGAAAAAATCCGGTAACAGGAACGTCCGATTGGTTGCGGATAAAATAGATCTCGGCATTCATGCTGCGGCGGTGAATAAAATCAACGGAGTCCATGGCTGAAGCGGGAAGCAGGTCCAGATCGGGAAGAACCAGCATTTCGGTAAGATCCTGGCGGATGGATTTTCCCCAAACCATTTTTCCCTTACCCGTTCTCTTTTCGGCTTTGGTCGAATCGGTTCCCCAAAGTTTTGTCACGATTTCGCGCAGCAGCAAATTATTCTGGCTACTGTCTTTCAACCCGTTTGACCGAAGCGGTGCTTTGCCGATCACGGTAGCTCCCTGCTCTACCAATGTAACCAGTTTACGGGCAAGATCCAGATTCATTTCCGGATCCTCAGGCAATACAAGAACATGGTAGTATTGCCCATGGGGCAGATAAATTCTACCCGCTTTCACCTTCATCCGGTTTAAAATAATCTCGGTGTTCACCACATCATAATCGTAACCGAAGCCGGCGACGCTGTTTTTGTTCTTCGGCTTCACAAAATTGGGGGCTCTGTCACCATAATAGTAAGCGATATCACCTACAAAATTCCCTTCCTGCAAAAGGTAGCTGGACCGTGCCAGGTAATGGTGGAATCCTTCCGATTTCGGCCACCATCCGTTGGTGGTATTGATCAGAGTGCCGAAATTATAAACCCAGCCTGGATAACCGGATTCAGGAACGGTATGGGGAAAACTGTGATAGACAAAGCGATTCAGTCCTTCCGCCATTGCCCGGTCGGCCAGGGGCTTTAATTCATCCGGCCCTTCCTGCCATAGCCAGACGGAAGTAAAAGACTCCGCTTCAACGAATTTCTGATTGTACAGATGCGAGGCACTGGCAATGCCTTTTACGATCTGAAGCAGTTCAAGCTGCGGATGCCTGTTCCAGAATTCGCCCCTCGGAACGCTGAGAGCGCCAAGGGCTTTCAGATCTTCAAAAGGCACATTGTGTATTGGCTGGCCCGGCCCGCCCGCCTCGGCAACAAAACCTATCCCGTATTTGTTGCAAATTTCTTTGCCCAGTTTATAGTGATTATCGATAATAAGATCAGAAAGTGTTTTTTTGAAATCAAACATGAATCGGCTATCCGGATCCGTTAGTAACCGGAATCCGTCGAGAACCGGCAAATATTTTTTCAGATCATAACCTCTTCTTTTAAAAAATTCCTCCGGCAGCAAAGGGGTCCATACGGCCGTATTCACCTCGTAACTATCGGCGTAAAAATACTTGAGCGAACGGTTTTTTAAAGAGCCGGTTTTTGGAATCAGCCTGCTGAAGATATATTCCAGGTTCTGCTGTTGCGCTTCGGCGCTGAAATGATCAAGCATCAGCCCCTGTGAATTCGGACTGGGAATCGCCAGTGGCTGACCGGTAGGCAAACATACATATCGTACTATCCGCCAACGGCCCTCCGGCACCTGCCATCGGACAAAGCCCGCTGAATCTGTCGATCCTGCCAATATTGTAATCTGATCTATTGTGGCAATGGAAGAATCCGGCGACATGGGATGGGCGAGGGTTGCTATATCGCGGTAAAACTGCGGAAGGCCGGTAGCTGAATCATAATAAAGAAGATTTATGCGGTTTCCGTATTTCTCGGGCGCCCGCGGAACTGCCATTTTTGCATTGAGTTGCACCGGGCCGGTCAATATGGTATCTGTTGAATAAATGCCCATGGCGCCATGTTCCGGTTTGACCCATGACCCGCCGGCATTCCAGCTGCTGGAAATGGTTAGTCCGAGTTCAAGCCCCAGGCGATCGCCTTCGCGAAGGGCAAATGCAATGGCATCCACCGATTCATCGCTGAGAAAGGCCGGCCCTGCCGGAATTTCATTTTCCGGATCAACCAAAACGCCAAGATCCCAGATATCGAATCCGCCCATGCCTTTTCGCTTTGCTTCTTCCATTTCAAACCGGATCTGAGATAAACTCAGATTGCCGTTCGTCCACGGCCATAAGGCTCTTGGCCTGGCCTGAATGGGCGGGTTAAGAAAATTATCCCGAAGCTTATCACCGGTATGGGCCGGCCCTGTTTGCGCGAACAAATCGCCTATTAACAGAAATCCAAAAAGGAAATGAAGGTGATATTTTATGCAGGATTTCATCTCGCTGCAATAAGATAAAATTAAACCGGAACATATTTGTACTGCAGTATGCTGACATGCCATGGATCAGAGAAAGGATTTTGGCTTAACTTTCGGGAATGGCGCCGGTTTGGGGCCGCCGCTGCCCGGCTTTTAAATTTATTTCGTAAATTATAAGGAGTCAAAGGCGGTGTACAGACTGAACAAGCGGTTCAGCCATAAATTTTCCATTGTATGAGCGCTATATTTGAGATTGACCCGAACAGAAAAACGCCCAAATATCTGCAGATTGTCCACTCCATTACAAAAGCAATAAAACAGGGTTATTACAAAAAAGGAGATCGCCTGAGCTCTATCAATGAATTGAGCTCTGAACATTTCCTATCGAGAGATACGGTGCAAAAAGCGTATGAAATTCTTGAAAAAGACCGCATAATCGAAGGGGTTAGGGGCAAAGGTTTTTATATAAGTCGCACCGACATTATGAAACCGTATCGCATCCTTTTATTGTTCAATAAGATCAGCAATTATAAAAAGATTATTTATAATTCTTTCCTGCAACAGTTGGGTCAAAAGGCCAGTGTTGATTTAAAGATCTATCATTCCAATGCCAGCCTTTTTGCAGATATGATTGAATCCGGACTGGGAGAATACGACTACTATGTGATTATGCCGCATTTTTATGAAGATCTCGAAGAAGCTAATAAAACCATCCGGAAAATTCCGGTGGAACAATTGGTAGTGCTCGATAAAGATCTGAATGATTCCAGGCTTCCTTATACTGCCGTATACCAGGATTTTCATCATGATATTGGCGCTGCCCTCGAAACGGGTTTATCAACTCTACGCAAGTACAATAAGATTACACTGGTGCATCCTAAAATTCCCAGTTATCCTGCGGAGATTGTTTCCGGCTTCAGAAGTTTCTGCATGCAAAATGATTTCCATCATGCCGTAATTCCTGAAATAAACCCCGGCGATCCGCTGAAGGAAAAAGAGGCTTATATAGTTATTGAAGAAACCGATCTTGTTAACCTGATCAGGAACTGCCAGCTTAATAAGTTAAAAGTAGGCCGCGATATTGGGATCATCTCCTATAATGACACTCCCCTGAAGGAAATTCTGCTGGATGGTATCACTGTTATCTCCACCGATCATGCCAAAATGGGCGAAACGGCCGCAACCCTGATTCTGGAAAACAGGCAGGAAAAAATCAAAAATCCATTTATGCTGATTCTGCGCAAATCGTTGTAGTTGGGAAGCCCGGGCTTTGGTTTGGCACCGGTTTGTGGGACAGAAAGCAGAGCCTGGCTGGCTAACTAACCATTTGCCCGAATAAACGATTGATGGTTGTTTCAGGATCAGTACAGAAGCCGGAATGGACTTTAGACGATTGCACCACCGTGCTGCGGGTGGCTGTAAGCCATCGGAACCGGGAGGCCATATCAAGCCGGGCAATCGGGCCTGAACCAGTTGTTCCAGCCGCAATGTCGGCGTACGAATTCAGATTTTTCCTCAGTTCCTCCAGATCCACTTCGCCATTGATCGCACATAGTCGTTGTTCGTTCAGAGCGATCTTTGCTTTTAAAAACTTTTTACCCGGACAATACAGGATAACCCCCACATTGAGAAACTCTTCCCGCTCCACCCTGGGTACAATGCGGACGATGGCATATTCAAATAATTGCTTTTCTTGCATTTTCAGCTTCTTTTACAAATATCTCCGCATGTTCAATTCTGTTGTTGAGAAACCGGCGATACACATCGCGGGCTTCTTCGGCACTCACCCGATCCGGGTCATTCAGCAGCCATTCATCGGGAATCAGCGATACGATTCCGTTGATGACTTCAGGACTTAACTTTTGACTAAACTCTTCCGTTACAATCTTCAGGTCCGCAGCATAGGGCAATAATACATGATCCCTGATCAGGGAAAATGGCCGAACTGATTGCTCTTCCCATTGCTGCCAGGAATGATGAAAGTACAGGGCTGCGCCATGATCAATCAGCCAAAGCTCCTTATTCCAGACCAGCATATTCGTGTTCTTCGCTGTTCGGTCTACGTTGGTCAATAGGCAGTCGAGCCATACTATTTTTGAAGCCAGCAGGGAATCCACTCTGGTAACTACGGGATCAAAGCTGATGGCGCCGGCCAGGTAATGCAGGCCCAGGTTCAAACCGGCGCTTGCTTTCAGCAAATCCTGGATTTCTTCATCCGGTTCGGTTCGGCCATAGGCAGGGTCGAGATTTGAAAAAACGATTTCCGGAATCTTCAATCCCAGGCTTCGGGCGATCTCGCCTCCGATCAGTTCCGCAATCAGCGCTTTTACCCCCTGGCCGGCACCGCGGAACTTTAATACGTATAAAAATCCATCATCGGCTTCCACAATTGCCGGCAGGGACCCGCCTTCGCGAAGCGGCGTAACATAACGGTTAACATTAACCGTACGTAATTCGGGTGAATGATTATTCAGCTTTCCCATAAACCTTTCCCATTACAGGCTTAAGCCCTGCTTTTGGCTTTTCTGTTGTTAATAAAAATCCGGCTATTGTCTACCTCCCGTGCAAGATCGCTGATTGTTTTTGAACTGAATAATTTGACAAGGTCTTCCTTGATCAGCTTATAACGGTGGTGCATAGGGCATGGATGGATTTCCGTGCATTCATCCAGCCCCAGGATGCACTTCGTAAATATCTCATCTTCGCCAATCACCTGAAGCACGGTTCTGACCGTTAACTTTTTGCTTTTTTCTGAAATGTAAAATCCCCCGTTGGGACCCCGAACAGAACTCACAATTATTTCATCCTTCGTTAACAGTTGAAGTATTTTGGCGGTGAAGGATCTGGGTGAATCAATGGCCTCCGAAATTTCATCAATTCCAATTCTTTTACCCGCCTCACTTTGCTTGGCGATATAGATGGTTGCCCGGATCGCATATTCAGCGGTTTTCGAAAACATCTGTCTAAGTTAAGTTAATAAGCGTCTTTTATCAATCCCGGGCTTCTGCAAAAGCGGGATCAGGCAAATATTTTCGTTTCCGGATGTTGATTATTAAACACCTGCTCTTCGTTAAACCAGACCTCCCAGCTAACCGGCATGATTTTTTTGAGCATATTGCTAACGCCGCAGTATTTTTCCTGTGAATCGGTCACGGCATTCAAAGCAGCTTCCTTAACGGAAGAATCGCCCCTGAATTCATAAACCAGATGAATGGAAACATATTGCATGGGCTGATATTTGGTCAGCTCCCCTGTTATTTTCAGATTAAAATAACTGAGTTCATGTCCCGATTTTCGAAGCAGTGCAACGATATCCATTCCGGTGCAGCCGGAAAGTGCAGTAAGAACGAATGGTTTTGGAATGGGACCCTGGTCCTCGCCTCCTACCCTGGCCGGCGCATCCATTACAATAGTGTGACCATTAACGTTTGCATCGAAGCGCATTTTGCCCATCCACCGGGTCTCAATTTCATGCTTAGCCATTTTATAAGGGTTTTATTTATTGTTTATAATAAAGCAAAGTTAATAATTAAAGATAATTTTGTCCTTAATTATTAATGCGTATCTTTAAGAGACAGGGCCGGACCAATACCAGGCCGGCCAAATGATCACCGCGTATTAAAATTTTACATTATGAAAATTGACATCCAATCCCTTCATTTCACTGCAAGGCAGGAATTGATCGATTTTATTGAACAAAAAGTTGGAAGATTAGAAAGGCTATCAAATGAGTTGATCGGCAGCGACGTAATTCTTAAGGTTGAAAACACCGATACCAAGGAAAACAAAGTGGCTGAAATTCGGGTAATGGTTCCCGGAAACGACCTCTGGGCAGAATCAAAGGGAAAATCGTTCGAAGAGGCCGTACTGGATTGTATAGAGATTATTGAAAGACAAATCAGAAAAAATAAAACAAAAATCCTCGCACAAAGAAAAGAAACCGATGAATTGAAAAACATCCACGGGTAAACAAAAACGGAAATTACCCGGATTTAACATTGCTGGAAATCTCTGATAAAACGGTAAGCTCTGAAAATGGCTTACCGTTTTTTTTACATTTCATTTTTAAGCATGGGCCGGTTGGTGTAGAAAACCGTTAGTCCGATTATGGCCGAAAATGTCGATCCAATCAGAATACTTAATTTGGAATTGGAAATCAGTTCCGGATCGGTAAAAGCCAGATTACTGATGAACATCGACATGGTAAAACCAATTCCACCCAACAGGCCGATTCCAGCCAGGTTTTTCCAGTTAATGCCTTCCTGTAAATTCGCCAGGCCGGCTTTGACCATGAGAAATGGGAATCCGAAAATACCAAGTAGTTTACCAAGAACCAATCCGGCAATAATTCCCATTGAATTGTTGTTAGACAATCCTCCTATCAGATCGGAAGGTACCAGTATGGCGGTATTGACGACAGCGAAAACCGGCAGAATAATAAAGCCCACCGGTTTATGAAGAAAATGCTGAAGGGATAACGAGATATTTTTTTCATCATCATTATCGAAGGGGATAACAAAAGCCAGCAACACGCCGGCAATGGTGGCATGAACACCCGATTTCAGAAAACAATACCACATTACCAATCCGGCTACCAGATAAATTGCCAGAGTTCGAACTTTCATCCGGTTCAACACAAGCAAGGCGACCAAAATTCCAAGTGCAGCCAGCAGATAACTGAAGTAAAGAGTTTGGGTATAGAAAAAAGCAATCACCAGAATGGCGCCTATATCATCAATAATGGCCAGGGCCGCCAGAAAAACTTTTACTGAAACAGGCACCCGGTTTCCCGCCAGCGATAGAATGCCCAGCGCAAAAGCAATATCAGTTGCCATCGGAATTGCAAACCCCGATTCGCTGATCTGGCCATTGTTAAACATATAGTGAATGAGCGCTGGAACCAGCATCCCTCCCATGGCAGCCGCGATGGGTAAAATGGCTTTTCGTGGATCCGACAATTCGCCCTTAAAAATTTCCCGTTTAACTTCCAGTCCCACCATCAGGAAAAAGATTACCATTAGCCCATCATTCACCCAATGTTCTATGCTGAGATTTAAACCAAGACCGGCTACGGAAAGATCAAGCTTCCGGTGTATGAAGGCAATATAACTTTCACCAGCCGCGCCATTGGCTATGATCAGGGAAACAATAGTACAGATTACAAGGATCAGCCCACCCACTTTTTCACTGTTGAAAAAGCTTTTGAACATACCGGTAATTCTTAATCTCATAGGTCTTCTTTTTATAAGAATGAACTGATCGGTTCTGAGCTGCGCAAATTAAGGGATTATCCCGAAAGGCCTGTACCAGCTCCTGGTATTGAAGCGGGTTTTGGCAAAACGACAAAAAACCACTGAAAGTAAACGTAGAACTACTCACCCGCAATCGGTTTTACGCAAACAAAAATTCAGGCAAAACTCATCTTGTGGGCAAAGGCAGGCCAGATTAATTTCGCATTATGAAAACGACGATGATTGTACTGGTGGCAGAACTGTTGGTTTTAACTGCATTTATTGCCGGATTGTACTCCCTGATCCGTAAGGATTTTAAGTTATACAAAAAACATGTGGTTCGCTTTGAAGACGAGGAAGCCCTGAGCAGAATAAGAATTCCTCTGGAAAAAAAACAAAGGGAAATTCCTCCCCGCTAACAGGCTACTGCCTGAAATCGCAGCTCCGATCCCTGGCTGGCATGGTATGAATATTGCGCCGATACGCATTTAACTGACCTATTCATGATAGATCTGTCGGCACGTTATCAGCCCATCGAAAATTACGGAATCATCGGCGACCTCAATACAGTTGCCATTGTCGGACTGAATGGTTCCATCGACTTCATGTGTTTTCCTGATTTTGACTCACCCACCATTTTCGCAGCATTGCTGGATGCGGAAAAGGGCGGCCGCTTTCTGATTCAGCCGCAATTCGGCGATATGAAAACGCGGCAACTGTACGTGCCCGATACCAATGTGCTGCTTACCCGCTTTCTCTCGGCTGAAGGCGTGGGCGAAATCACCGACTTTATGCCGGTCGAAGCCTTGTATGAAGGCAAGGAACTGATCCGCCGCGTAACAACGGTGCGGGGTGAAGTGCGTTACCGGATGAAATGCATGCCGCGTTTTAATTATGCCCGAAGTGCGCATCACGCGCAGCAGGTAAACGATCGCGAAATAATTTTCCGGAGTAAGGATGATCATCAAACAACCCTGCTTTTAAAAAGCTCCGTTCCCATGAAAATCGTTGACAATGATGTGGAAGCGGAATTTACCCTGGCCGCGGGGCAAACCGCCGATTTTCTGCTGGAACATATCGACCGGGATCACCGGAACGATAAAGAATTCAATGTATTTATAACGGAAAGCCTTTTCCGGACCATGAACTACTGGAAGAACTGGGTTGCCCAATCGAATTACAGGGGCCGCTGGATGGAAACCGTTAACCGCTCCGCACTGATTCTGAAATTACTCACATCTTTCCGGTTTGGATCCATTATCGCCGCGGCCACTTTTGGCATCCCGGAACATATCGGAGACCAGCGAAACTGGGATTACCGTTATACCTGGATTCGTGATGCATCCTTTACCGTATATAGCTTTTTAAGGTTGGGATATACCCGCGAAGCAGGAGAGTTCATGCGCTGGGTAGAAAAAATGTGCAGGGATGTACGCTCGCACGACCGGCTGGGAATTATGTATTCCATTGACGGCGGAAGGCAACTGGAAGAAATTGACCTGGAGCATCTGGAAGGATATATGGGATCAAAACCGGTGCGGATCGGCAACAATGCCTACGGACAGTTGCAACTCGATATTTATGGTGAATTGATGGATTCCGTTTATTTATCTAACAAATATGGAGAACCGATTTCATACGATTTCTGGAAGAATCTCGAAGAACAGATCGACTGGCTGACAAAGAACTGGAACCAGCCCGATGAGGGGATCTGGGAAGTAAGAGGAGGTAAACAGCATTTTTTATACTCCAGGCTTTTGTGCTGGGTGGCTTTCGACCGCGCCATAAAAATAGCCCATGACCGCTCTTTCCCGCTGAATCCCGAATGGATAAAGCAAAGGGACATTATTCATAACCAGATCTATTCGGATTTCTGGAACGAAGAGATTCAGGCTTTTGTCCAGTTCGCCGGTGCAGATGTGGTGGTTGCATCCGCGCTGCTGATGCCGTTGGTTCGTTTTATC
>JAEZAY010000002.1 GCA_023427575.1 Bacteroidota bacterium
TCAATGCGTATACGAAAAACGCGCAGAACCCCCCGGTTTCTGAAACCAGTGTTCGCGAATACCTGGAACTGTATATCCGGTATAAGCTGAAGGTGCAGGCAGCGCGGGAACTCAAAATGGATACGCTGCATTCACAGCAAAGGGAAGCGGAAGGCTTTCGCGAACAGATTCTGCCGCTTTTTCTCAGTGACGAAGCCAGTGTAAACTTACTGACAGATGAGGCTTATGAAAGAAGCCGGAAAGACCTTCGGGCCGCGCATATCTTTGTGGCAATCCCGGAAAGTGCGGATTTTTCAGCGTTGGAAAAAGCGCGACAAAAGATTGAAGCGGCGCATGCTGAACTATCGAATGGTAAATCATTTGAGGAAGTTGCCCGTTCATATTCCGAAGATCCTTCCGTTGCTCAAAACGGTGGTGATATCGGGTATATAACGGCCATGGTTATGCCTTATGCGATTGAATCACAATTGTATTCATTGCAGGTAAATGGTTTTTCGAAACCTTTCCTAACAAGAGCCGGCTACCATATAGTGAAAAATGCGGGTGAAAGACCGGCTATCGGACGCGTTCGGATTGCCCAGATCCTGATTTCTTTCCCGCCCGGCATGGATGCTGTTCAGAAAAAATTTTACAGCGCGAAGTCGGATTCCCTGTACCAGCTTTTAAAAAATGGGGCCGAATTTGCCGCCATTGCTTCCGAATTCAGCGATGATCAATTCTCGGTTCATAACGGCGGCGAACTGCCGGCTTTTGGGGTGGGTCAGTATGATCCTGTTTTTGAATCGGAGGCCTTTGCATTGAAGACCGATGGCGAGATCTCCAGGCCTTTTGAAACGGCCTATGGGTTTCATATTCTGAAAAAGATTAACTCCCTTCCGGTCCCGAAGGAACAAAGCCGCGAATGGTGGAACGAATTAAGGGAAAAGGTAATTAGCGGCGAAAGAATGGATCTGGCGCAGGCGAAGCTGGTAAGCGATATCCATCGGCAAACAGGTTTCGAACGTTTAAATTTTAATGAACAGGATTTGATTGCCTATACCGAAACTGTTTTGAAAGCTCAGGCTGCTTCTTCGGCTGCTGATCTTCGTGAGAACAGTGTTTTGTTCCGCCTGAAGGATACCGCATTTCGTTTATCGGATTATGGCCGCTTTTTAAACCGGACAGAAGTTCCGGCACGGATCAGCAAAGAATCCGTATCTGCTTTATTCGATGCATTTGTAGCGGATGCCACCCTTGAATATTACAGGCAAAATATCGAGGCCTATAATCCTTCGTTTGTAAGTCAGCTGAATGAATTCAAAGAAGGCAATCTGCTTTTTGAGATCATGCAGCAAAAAGTTTGGGATCCCGCAGCCGGCGACAGCCTGGCCTTAAAAAGATTCTATAATAAGAACCGGAAAAAATATCTCTGGGAGTCCAGCGCCGATGCGATCATAATTACAGTTTTAAATAAAGATTCGGCTGATCATATCCGTGAGCAACTGGAACAGGATCCTTCCAATTACATTTCGATCCTGAGCCACTATCAGAACATGGTGATTTCCGATTCCGGTCGTTTTGAACTAAGCCAGATTCCGGTTCGCGACCGTACCAGCTTCACCAGGGATCTGGTAACGGCCCCGGTTCAGAACGAATCGGATCAGTCGGTAACATTTGCGTTGATCCGTAAATTATATCCTGCCGGTCAGCGTCGTTCATTTTCCGACGCCCGAGGCTATGTTATAAACGATTATCAGCAGTTACTGGAAGAAAACTGGATCCGGGAACTCAGGAAAAAATATCCCGTGGTTTTGAATGAGGCGGTATTGAAAGAAACGATTGATGATCCGGCGATCAGACAAGTTCCTTCACTACATTCCAGATAACCTTCGGCTTGCCAAGAGTATAATAATGCAATACAGGCACTCCATATTGCTTCAATTCCTTTGATTGCTGAAGTAACCACTCCGTGCCCACTTTTTCCACGTCGGAGTCGGCCCTGCATTTCATGATTTCCACGCTGAGTTCATTGGGGATATCAACGGAAAATGCCCTTGGGATAACGGAGAGCTGCTTTTTGCTGGTAATGGGTTTAAGTCCGGGAATGATTGGAACCTCAATGCCGATATCGCGGCATTTCTTTTCAAAATCAAAGAACATTTTATTGTCGAAGAACATTTGGGTAATGATGTATTCAGCGCCTGACTCCACCTTGGCTTTCAGGTATTGAAGATCGGTGTCCATATTGGGCGCTTCGAAATGCTTTTCGGGATAACCGGCCACGCCCACCGAAAATTTTGTTCGGAATCCATCGCGGATATCTTCTTCCAGGTAGATGCCGTTATTAAGATTAACGACCTGTTTCAGCAAATCAATCGCATAACGATGGCCATCGGGTTCGGGTTCGAAATTGGCTTCATTTTTTGCCGCATCCCCGCGAAGCACCAGTACATTATCAACACCAATAAAGTTCAGGTCAATCAGGGCGTCTTCCGTTTCTCTTTTATTGAACCCGCCGCAGATCAGGTGCGGAACCGCGTCCACATGGTAATAGTTCATAATGGCCGCACAAATTCCAACGGTTCCAGGTCTTTTTCTTACTTCCACTTTTTCAAAAGTGCCATCAGCCTTTTTCTTAAACACATGTTCACTGCGGTGGTAGGTAACATTTATGAAAGAAGGTTTGAACTCCATTAAGGGGTCCAGGTGCTCATAAATCGAGTTTATGGTTTTGCCTTTAAGAGGCGGCAGTATTTCAAAAGAGATAAGGGTATCCTTGGCCTGACGTATATGATCAATTACTTTCATGTTCTTGAATTGCCTGCAAACTTAGTTCAGGAATCCCGGATAGCAAACTGCTGTTAAAATGAATTGTTCTTCCATCAGTATGCGTTCATTCCGGTATTTTTGTCCAAATTGTTCAGCATTGAGAAGTGAAATCAATACCAGCAATCTGGTGAAATCGTACCGCAGCCGCACGGTGGTGAATCATGTATCCATCAATGTGAAACAGGGTGAGATAGTGGGGCTGCTTGGCCCGAACGGAGCTGGAAAAACGACCACTTTTTATATGGTGGTGGGACTGATTAAGCCCGATGAAGGCATGGTTACCCTCGACGATCGCGAGATTACCCGCCTGCCCATGTACAAAAGGGCACAGATGGGGAT
>JAEZAY010000009.1 GCA_023427575.1 Bacteroidota bacterium
GAAGGGGATAATAATCACCGCCAAACATCACGACGGGTTTTGTTTATGGCCAAGTAAATACAGCCGTCATACGGTACGTGAAAGTGCCTGGAAAGAAGGGAAGGGAGATGTTTTAAAAGAACTTTCCGAAGCCTGCAGGGAATACGGGCTCGAATTCGGAGTGTATCTGTCGCCCTGGGATCAGAATCATCCTTCCTACGGAAGCCCTGAATACAATACCATCTTTGCAAACACGCTTACAGAGGTGTTAACCAATTACGGCAGGGTATTCGAACAATGGTTTGATGGAGCCAATGGCGAAGGTCCCAATGGAAAAAAACAGGTTTACGATTGGGATTTGTTTAATGGAACCGTGCTGAAACATCAGCCGCACGCGATCATTTTCAGTGATATCGGTCCGGGAACCAGATGGGTGGGAAATGAAGACGGATTCGCAGGAACCACCAATTGGTCACGCTTAAATGTGGAAGGTTTTACTCCCGGCAGCGGGTCGCCCAACCGAAAATCGCTGAATGAGGGCGATGAAAACGGTAGTTCATGGGTTCCCGCAGAATGTGATGTATCTATCCGGCCCGGCTGGTTCTATAGCCCTTCAACGGATGATAAGGTTAAGTCTTTAAACCATTTGCTGAATATATATTATGGATCGGTTGGCAGGAACGCAAACCTGCTGTTAAATGTACCTGTTGATCGGCGGGGTCTGATCCATGCCAATGATTCGATGCGCTTAATGGAGTTGAAGAAAACCCTCGATGCGGCCTTTAAACAGAATCTTGCAAAAGGAGGTACTGTAAAAATGAATAGGACCGGCTCCACAAAGGGAACACAAGTTTCTGTTCTGACCGACGGTAATTTTGAAACCTTTTGGTCGGGCGAGGAAGATCAGCGAAAGGTTTCTTTTGAGTTGGATCTGAAAAAACCGCTTCGTTTTAACCGCCTGGTACTTCAGGAGTATATTCCGCTGGGGCAACGTATTGCATCTTTCTCCGTGGAGTATTGGAACGGCTCGAAGTATATAGCCCTTGATACACAAACAACGATTGGCTACAAGCGGATTCTTCGTTTTCCGGCTGTTACATCCTCCCGGGTCCGGGTGAACATACTCGATTCAAAGGCAACACCCCTGATCTCCGAATTTCAATTGTATGATGCGCCGGAATTAATTGGATTGCCCGAGATCAGCAGGAATAAACAGGGCATCGTTTCTGTCAATTCTGAAAGCGCCGATGTAATTATCACCTTCACGACCGATGGCTCAGAACCCAACTTTCAGTCGCAACGTTATATTAATCCATT
The DNA here is from genome assembly GCA_023427575.1 of Bacteroidota bacterium. Classification (GTDB taxonomy): domain Bacteria; phylum Bacteroidota; class Bacteroidia; order Chitinophagales; family Chitinophagaceae; genus Flavitalea. Next base: position 1,297 of record JAEZAY010000009.1, read on the forward strand.
GCCATTACCGAAAGGCGGTACAATAAAAGCAAAAGCATTTATCAATAATGGAAAGGAAGCGAGTGAAACGGTTAGTGCGGAATTTGATCTGGCTCCGGTTTCCTGGAAGCTGATTTCAGCATCCGCCGATTCGCGCCAGGACCGGATAATAGATGGAGATCCGCATACGGGCTGGGTTTCTGCTGAAAATGCCGAATCCCGGAAAGAGTTCGTCATCGATCTGGGTTCAACAATCGACTTAAAAGGATTTACCTATTCGCCGATTCAAAATCCAAACGTCCGGGGAACCATTTACCAATACAAATTTTATGTAAGTGAAGATGGCAGCAACTGGAAGCCCGTGATTGAAAATGGAAGTTTTGGAAATATTAAGAACAATCCAATTTTGCAGCGGGTATTGTTCGATAAAACACATCGGGGCCTGTATATTAAGCTGGAATCTGTATCAGCTACGAATGCAGATGATAAACAGATTTCCGCTGCGGAAATCGGGATTATAACGCGGTAGCATAACCGAAAAATAAGTTCAATAAACTAAAATGCTAACTTCTTAGCATTGTTATTTGGGCAGGATTTTTTTCCGGGACCCGGAAGAAATTCGTTCAGAAACTTGAACCGAAGGGCAGTGATAATGTGCAAATGTGCCAATGTGCCTAGTGGAAATGTGATAATTTGATAATATGATAATGTGCGAATTTGCAAATGAAACGGATGGCGTAAAATAAAAACAAGTCACAGCTAAAGAATATGACCCAGCGCCAGTAGGACTTACGAGCTAAAGATCATCTCCGGGCTTCGGTAACAACTGTTTTTATTTTACGCCGTCCGTTTCAATTTTCTTAACGGATTTCTTCCGAGGCCCGGGGAAATACATTTTACCCGGACACCACCAATTTACAAATTAGCTAATTGGCTACTTAAACAGTCTCCAGAAATCCAGCCCCAGCGCATAGGACATTAGCCCCAGCAGCAATACCATTCCCACCATCTGCGCATATTCCATAAACTTGTCGCCGGGCTTACGGCCACTTACCATTTCATACATGGTAAACAATACATGGCCGCCATCCAGTCCGGGTATCGGCAACATATTCATAAAAGCCAGCACAATGCTTAGCAAGGCCGTCATACTCCAGAATCTTTCCCAGTCCCATTGCGCTCCAAACATGCTTCCGATGGTTAGGAAACTGCCCACCGATTCACTCACCTTCACCTCTTTATTGGTGAACAGTAATTTAAAATTCTGCAGATTCATCACCAGGGTATTCCAACCTTTGCTTACCCCGGCCGGAATCGCCGATAGAAAACTGTATTCTTTTTTCTCAAAATCAAGGAACTGGTCGATAGCCACCGCCTGAAATCCGATAGCCGCCGCCTTATCGGTTTTTGCCACCACATGTACCGTATCCAGATTTCGCAGCACCTGTAAATGTATGGTGGTATCTTTCAGAGGTCTTTTGAGATCACTGAATTCCACAAAGGAGCCGATCTGCCGGCCATTCAGTCCAATAATCTGATCGCCCTTTTGCAGTCGCCCTTCAATAAAATTCGCCGATTCCGTTACGGAATCCACTACTGCTGGAAACCGGGGATAGGCCAGGGGATCGCCCTTGCGTTGGATCAGGCTGCGGGTAGTTCCTTCCGGAATGGGAATGGAAACAATTTCACCGTTCCTTTCCACTTCAATGTATTGGGCTTCATTCAATATAATATCGCCCGACATCCGCTGAAAATTATCCAAGGGCTTGCCGCCAATCGAAACAATCTTATCGCCATCTTTTAAACCCACTTTCTGCCCCAGGCTATCGGCATAAACTCCATATTTCATGTTTTTTGCAGGCAAATATTCCTCGCCCCAAACAAACAGGATCATTGCGAAAATCAGAAAACCCAGAATAAGGTTCACCGTTACGCCCCCGATCATGATGATCAATCGCTGCCAGGCGGGTTTGCTTCGGAACTCCCAGGGTTGCGCCGGCTGTTTCAACTGCTCCTTATCCATGCTTTCATCAATCATCCCCGAAATCTTCACATAGCCCCCCAGCGGCAGCCATCCAATTCCATATTCCGTGCCTTTTATCTTCTTTTTAAATAATGAAAACCAGGGATCAAAAAAGAGGTAAAATTTTTCAACCCGGCATTTAAACCATTTTGCCGGCAGGTAATGACCCATTTCGTGAAGAACCACCAGTATCGATAAACAAAGAATCAGTTGACCGGCTTTAATTCCAACTACCGACCAGTCTATTGCTAATAACGTCATGATATCCTTTCTCCGCCACCGCGGGATTTAGTGAATAATTCAAAGTCGCCAAATATCGAATAAATATCCGGCAATGGAAATGCCGCAGGTAATATTTAGGATTTTAAATTAGACCCCGGGAATTCCCGACCGGATTCCGCTTTGCCACAGCAAATCCGGACTTTTTGCATAGAACGGGAGATCAAATTTCCAGAATAAAAAAGGGGAACTCATAACCGGCATTGATCAGTACCGGTTTTGCCACATTGTACACCTTAACCCCGCCTGAGGTAACCCCTTCCAGCCGGCCCACATGGGCATGACCATGAAAAGCCGCAAGCACTTCCCGCCGGGCAAGCGGCTCCGCCAGTCGCGAAGACCCTAAAAAAGGATAGATTGGTTCGGGTTCCCCGATCACGGTTTCTTTTAAGGGTGAATAATGCAGTAAGGCGATTTTGCGGATGTTTTTATTGTCGGAATCGAGGCGGGCCAGGGCCCGGTCGAGATGAAGGGCTTCGTCTACCGCTTCCTGTACAAATGCTTTCATTGCACCCTCGCCAAACATCGAGAGCATATGATTGTCGAACCCGCCGCCAAAACCTTTCACGCCGGCAAATCCAACTCCTTTGATCACCACTGCTTCCCCGTCGAGTATATGTACCTGATCATTTTGAACCATCTGGCGGATCAGCTTATGCCTTCCCTTTTCATAATCATGATTGCCCAGCACCCCTACCACCGGAATGGTGCAGGCTTTCAACTCTTCCGACAAAACCTGGGCTTCCGATTCATCACCGGTATCGGTC
>JAEZAY010000010.1 GCA_023427575.1 Bacteroidota bacterium
GATTATGATAGTTCCGGACATGACGGTTTTGGGTTTGCTGTTTTTTTCGCATTCGGCTTTTGACCGTGCCCTGGGTTATGGTTTAAAATACGGCGAAAATTTTCATCATACCCACCTGGGAATAATCGGCCCAATTCAAAAAGGATAAATAAACGAGGTATTGCATTTGCATTGTAAATTGGAATAATTCAGAATAATTCCGGGCATGTATGCATTTTTTCACCAGGGTTCCCGCGTTTTTAATTTTTATCCTTTTATGTTCGCAAATGCCCGCCTTTGCTCAGGATGATACCAGCAGCGCGGTTTCGGATACTTTTTTTCTATTAAGATATAAGGGATTGCTGGGTAAACTTGGCCAGGCCATGGTTGCCGATACCAGCGATGGCCAGGATAAAGACATTGAAAGGAATGACCGGATCTTTCAGCGGTACCGGGGCCGGATCATCCGGAAAATCGAAATCGTAGAAGTAGAGTTTGGAACCCCTATCAGTGATACCGGAAGAAAGTTTACCAATTCCCTGATTAAGCTGGCCAACAATTTTCATCGCCAGACCCGCTCGTATGTTATCAGGAACAATCTTTTTTTTCGGGAGGGCCAGAAATTTCTGCCTTTCCTGGCAGCGGATAATGAACGCCATCTTCGCGACCTGGTCTATCTGGGCGATGCCCGGATCCGGGTACGCCCGGTTCGGAATTCGAGAGATTCCATTGATATAACGGTGCTTACCAAGGATGTGCTTTCTATTGGCGGGGGATTTCGGCTTTCCTCGGTAAACCGGATGGAAGCAAATGTCAGGGATGAAAATAGCTTTGGCTGGGGCGACCGTTTTATGGTTCGGGGCCTTTACGATTCGGAACGAAGAGACAAATTTGGTTATGGAGCTGAATACATCCGGCGTAATATCGGGGGCAGTTTTATTGATGGAACACTCGGTTTCCAAACCTTTGCGCCTACACTTAATACGGGCCGCAAAGAAGAGACTTTGATATACGGCAGTTTTTTGAAGCCCCTGGTAAATCCCTATATGCGCTGGACCTATGCACTGGAAGCCGCGTATCGGTCTACCCAAAATATGTACATAGAAGATTCGCTGTACCAGTGGGATTACCGGTATTCAAATTATAACATCGATGCCTGGGCTTCCTACAACATGAAAAGCAACAAGAATCCGGAACAATTAAAAGATGAACGGCTTCGAACCATCATCGGTGCACGGGTACTGCAGCAAAAGTTTCAGCAGGTGCCTGGTAAATATGCCGACCAGTACTATTTCCAATATACCGATATGACGGCTGTTCTGGCCTCGCTTTCCATCTTCCGCCAGGATTTTTATAAAACCCGTTTTATTTATGGATTTGGGCGAAGTGAAGACGTTCCCGAAGGCGTAGATGTAACAATCACAACCGGCTGGACATCCAAGCAGGGCAGGGTAAGGGGTTATTCCGGCTTTGGAATTGGATTTAATTACTTTACCAAAAAGCAGGATTATTACAATTATACCCTTCGTTTGGGAGGGTATACAAAAAACGGCAAATATGAAGACATTGATCTGCTCGCCAATCTGGATTATTTCAGTCCATTAAAAGATCTCGGCAAGTGGAAACAACGAACTTTTTTAACCCTGGGCTTTACCAGTCAGTTCCGCGAGGTTTTAAATGAACCCCTTTTTCTTGCCAGTAATTTTGGGCTTCCCGAACATCGGAACGACTCGCTGTTTGGCGGAAACCTGCGGGCGGTAGTTCGCGCAGAATCGGTGTTTTACAGTCCGCTATCCATTTTTTCCTTTCGATTTGCGCCTTTTGTTTTTGGAAACGCATCCTGGATTGAAGGAAACATGCCTTCAACCATTTCCCGTCATTTATTCAGCAGCGTGGGCGGGGGGCTGCGGATCCGGAACGAAAGTCTGATTTTTGGAACGATTCAGCTGAAAGGCTTTTATTATCCGGGAAGAAATTTATACAATGAACATTTTCGGTTCGAGTTCGCCACCAATATGCAGTTCAAGTACAACCGCCAGGTTATCAAGAGGCCTGAACTGATTTTAGTAAATTAAAAAATGAGGCTTCCCTATAATAAGGAAGCCTGCAGATCTTGTTTCAAGTTCCCATGCCGGATTGAACGGCAGGGTACAATGGGCATTTTTGAGTTTAACTTAAATCACCCCTATTGAATGAAGATCCTCTGATAAATATAATGATGAAAATGGTAGGCCAAAAAATATTTTCCCGCTTTCTGCAGCTGATAAATCCGGATTTTAGGTTCTTTTAAAAGTTTCCTGCATGTTAATCCACTGTATTGCAGGGCCAATCGTTAAAAATGCAGCTTTAAACCCCGAATTGCAGCTTAATTGATTACCTTTAAACGGTATCAAAAAACAGAATATGGCAGAAGATCAAATCAATGATGAGCAGTTAAAAAATGAAAAGCCGGCAGAAACTCAAAAAGCCGAGGTTCCGCAAAAGCAAAAAAGTGTGTGGACGGAAGTGGTGAATCAATCGCTGGAACAGCTTAAAGAAAAATCAAAAGAAATGCAAAGCAAACTTCCTGGCAATAGCCCGGTGGAAAAAAAATAGCTGCTTGTGTCGGTGGTCCGGATCTGATCCGGATCGCAGACTTTTTCATTCCTTTACTTCCTTGTTTTCTCCCCGCCCGAATTTTAAGCGGCCGCTCCTGAAATATGTCTATACTAGATTTGTTTGTGGCACGTTTTTAATAGAATATTTGTACTGCTTTTTTCAAATTTATTAAATCTATGAAGCGCTCCGTTTTGGTTTTAGTTGTTGCTCTGGCGGCAATCAGTGTATTACTTTATGCGTTTATGTCAAAGAATTCCGGTACAGAAAATCCGGAAATGGTCATCCAAAAGGATACGGCGCTTCAGCCCGATAAAAAAGCAGTTGTTATGGAAGAATCGAAACCGCCAGCCCCGGTTTTAGATACTGCTTTATTTAACCAGTTCAACCATCATATTGTAAACGGCGATTCATCGGGCCGCTGGCCGGTAAAAACAGCTTTTCCCCTGCCGGGCGCAATTTTTCCGTTCAAGAGGGTGATTGCCTTTTATGGGAATCTTTATTCAAAACAAATGGGCATATTGGGTGAACTTCCCAGGGCGCAGATGTTGAATAAGCTGAAGGGCGAAGTGGCGAACTGGCAAAAAGCCGATTCAACCGTTGAAGTGATCCCGGCCCTGCATTACATTGCCGTTACAGCCCAGCAAAGCCCGGGCTCTGCCGGAAAATACCGGCTTCGGATGCCTTTTCATCAAATAGATTCGGTGCTAAGCATGGCGAAGGAAATTGATGCGCTGGTATTTATTGATATTCAGGTGGGACTGAGTACGCTTCAGAGTGAAATTCCCGAGTTTGAAAAATACCTGAAATTGCCCAATGTGCATTTGGGTGTGGATCCGGAATTTTCAATGAAGGGTGGTCAGGCTCCCGGGAAAGTGATCGGATCTTTCGACGCAGCCGATTTAAACTATGCAACCGACTACCTCGCCAAAATTGTACGCGAAAACAATTTGCCCCCAAAAATATTCGTCGTTCACCGGTTTACGCAACCAATGGTGAAAGACTATAAACAAATTAAAACAAGGGCGGAAGTGCAGATCGTGATGCATATGGATGGCTGGGGTCACCCGCCAAACAAACTGGGAACCTATCAGCGTTTTATCTATCGCGAGCCAGTTGAGTTCACCGGTTTTAAGATTTTTTACAAGAATGATATGAAAAATAATGGGCGCTTATTAACTCCGGCCGAATTGCTGAAGTTAAAACCTCAGCCGGTTTATATTCAGTATCAGTAACTCCTGATGGAATTTTAAAATTATTGAAGAGCTCCACATCTGGGCTCTTTTTTATTATAAAACTTCTGCTCTGCTTCCTTGTTCAAATGCATTGTCCGGATAAAATGTATCCCCCGGGCCTCGGAAGAAATCCGTTAAGAAAATTGAAACGGACGGCAGGCTAATGTGCTAATGTGCGAATGTGGAAATGTGATAATTTGATAATGTGATGATGTGATAATGTGCAAATTTGCAAGATGAAACGGACGGCGTAAAATAAAAACAAGTTACAGCTAGAGAATATAACTGTCTGGATTTGAATTTGCACATTAGCACATCACTGCTGTCCGGGATAAAGGTATTCCCCCGGGCCTCGGAAGAAATCCGTTAAGAAATTTGAAACGGACGGCGTAAAATAAAAACAGTTGTTACTGAAGCCCGGAAATGATCTATAGCTCGTAAGTCCTACTGGCGCTGGGTTATATTGATTCGCTGTGTCTTGTTTTTATTTAGCCGGAAGTTTCAATTTTTAGGATTTATTCCGGAGCCCGATTTTTTTGCTCCACTTTTTTTCTAAAAAAAAGTGGA
>JAEZAY010000015.1 GCA_023427575.1 Bacteroidota bacterium
AGAAATTATTATTGTCCGGGTAAATATTCAGTCGGCCCCGGAAGAAATCCGTTCAAAAAATTGAGACGAAGGGCGGTGATAATGTGATAATGTGAAAATGTGCAAATGTGCGAACGTGCCAATGTGCTTATGTGGATATGTGATAATTTGATAATGCGATAATCATTGGTGTCCGGGTAAAATGTATTTCCCGTGGCCTCGGAAGAAATCCGTTAAGAAAATTGAAACGGACGCAGTGCGAATGTGCGAATGTGCGAATTTGCCAATGTGGAAATGTGATAATTTGATAATTTGATAATGTGATAGTGTGCGAATTTGCGAATGTGCGAATGTGCAAAATGAAACGGAAGGCGTAAAATAAAAACAAGTCACAACTAAAGAATATAACTGTCCGGATTTGAATGTGCACATTTGCACATTGGCACATTTGCACATTCCCTTATGCCGGAAGTTTCAATTTTTAGGATTTATTCCGCAGCCCGATTTTTTTGCTCTACTTTTTTTCTAAAAAAAAGTGGAATCGGTTATTTACAATGACTGCTCCTAATTCACTATTGACAAAGGTTTCGCGTGAATGGAAAATTATTAACCGGACACCAATGATGTTGAAATAACAGTATAGAATAACCGATTTTGAATCGTTCATTTCTTTACCATGTTTATGATCCTGATTTTGATAAACAAGGTGTGAGCTCTGGTTCGTTATATTTATTAAGGCGAATAAGGTTAAGATTTTAAAGATGAAGTATTAAATCCGGGTTGTTATACATTTATTTTACGCATTTGATAAAGCAGGCATTGAGAAAGGTGGAAGATTCAATCACATTAATATGTTTATTTAATCACATCATTTGATATCAATTACATCACATTAAAACCACATGATTTTGAGGTTCAAAAATTAGGAACTGACATCACTCTGTGTTTATTTTTGCTCCACATTAAACTATTTAAAAATTACTTATGAAAAAGATTTTTTTGCTTTTTGTTTGTGCAGCATCATTCGGTTTGGCCAATGCGCAGAGTGCAAAGCCGGTTGAATTTTCTGCAGGTGTAAACCTTGGTCTTCCTATTGGGGATTTTGGTAAATCCCATTCTTTCGGATTTGGCTTTGAAGGATTGGGTGAATACAAGATCTCCGATGCAGCTTCATTGACCGGTTCATTGGGTTACACTCATTTTATTGGAAAAGAAATCGTGGAAGGCTTTAAAGCTAAAGGGCTGGGCGTTATTCCAATACTTGTTGGCGGCCGCTATTATCCAAGCAACGAATTTTTTGTTGGAGCTAAACTGGGCTACGGTATTTTTACCGGTGGCGGTGATGGCGGTGCTTTTACACTGGTGCCCCAGGTAGGTTACAATGCTGAAAAATATCAGTTGGCATTGGGTTATAATTTCCTGTCGCAGAGCGGAGGCAATGCATCCTATTTTGGTTTATCCGGGGTGTATAAGTTCAGCAACAAGTAAAAATTATAAAAGGCGGCTAAAAGGCCGCCTTTGTTTTTAATTAAAAGATTTATTCGGATATAACTGTCATGGGCACCTTTTTTTTGCTTTCACACAATAAAATAGTTTTTGCTAATTATTGCATTATAGATCTGCTTTTTTTAGGTTTGTCCTGCATTTAATATCCTTAAAAAACTAAACATGAAAAAATTCGTTTTTTTTATGGCCTTGCTGGCCATTGTTGGTACATTGAAAGCGCAGGATCTCCCAAACAGGAATGCCATTAAGATTAATCCGCTTTCCCTGTTCTTTGCTACCGGGAACGTTTCGTATGAAAGAGCCGTTTCTACAAACCAGTCTTTCCAGTTTGGATTGTTTTATTCCGGTGTAAGTATTAGCGACGTAAAGTATTCAGGTCTTGGAATTACCCCTGAATACCGTTTTTACATTGCAGGTAAAAAGGAAGCGCTGAATGGCGTTTACGTGGCACCATTCCTGCGATACCAGAATTTTTCCCTAAAAGATAAAGAGTCAAATGATGAAACCTCTTTTAGTTCATTTGGCGGAGGCGCAGTAGCAGGCTGCAGAAAATGTGGTCCGGCGGCTTTGTACTCGACCTCTTCGTGGGCCCTGCCTATAATTCTGGAAAGTTTAAAAATGAATCTGATGAAGACAGTTTCGATTTAAGCTCCGGCATCAGCGGTTTTGGGCTTAGAACCGGAATAACCCTTGGTTTTTCCTTTTAAGAGCATTCCATCTGCAACAATATTTTCTTCCCGGTTTTTTACCGGGATTTTTTTTTGTTTTTAAGCTTCGGTTATTGCTGATTTCAATTGAATTGAGTATTTTAATATAACAATAAAACTTCCCGGGATAAAGTAATTGTTTATCGTTTTTTTATCTGACGAATTCTTCACTTAACCGTACTGTGCAGTACATTATGCCTGATCAGGGCATGCTTATCCATACCCATTGGATCCTGCCTGTTTTATCGCCCCGGAAAACCTCCATGCCCCGTATAGCTTCACTGTTAAACGCCCGTTTATGTGATTGACAAGCGTTTTCACAGAATGTATTTTGTTGGATCATTCATTCACAAAACTTTTTTTATGAAAAAATTATTCTTATTAGTCATGCTGGCGATCTCTTTCGCCGCCCTGAATGCGCAGGTTAAACTCGGACTGAAGGGCGGGGTCAATCTGGCCAATGTAGTTGGCGATGATGTAGAAAATTCGGATCTGAGAATCGGCTTTCATGCCGGTGCACTGGTTCAGGTTCCGGTTATCGGCGGATTTATGGTTCAGCCCGAGGCTGTTTTTTCCTCACAGGGTTGGAAATCCGAAGAAAGCGGTGAAGAAGCCAAAGCCATTCTTTCTTACGTTAACATCCCGGTGCTGGCGAAATACAGAACCAATTCCGGATTTTTTGTTGAAGCCGGTCCGCAAGTTGGTTTTCTATTAAGTGCCAAAGCAAAAGTTGGCGACGAAAAGGGGGACATAAAGGATGGTTTGAAGACCACCGATTTTTCCGTGGCTCTCGGACTGGGATATGAATCCAATATGGGAATCGGAGTGAATGCCGGTTACAACCTGGGCTTATCTACCCTGGATGAAGAAGGAGAAGCCAAGGTAAAAAACAGCGTAATTCAGGTAGGCGTCTATTATTTGTTTGGCGGATCCAAATAATTTGTTCGATTGAATGTAAAAAGGTTGCTGGTTTCGGCAACCTTTTTCGTTTTTTATGGTTAATGCAGAAACCTTGCTTTAATTTTAGCAAAAATTCATTGTTGAAAACGATATTGAACGAGCAGCAACTTTTAATAACCATTAAAAGACTGGCGCATCAGATTCTTGAAAATCATGTCGCACTTAAAGAAACTGTCCTGATCGGGCTTCAGCCCCGTGGGGTTTTTTTATCGGATCAACTGGTAGATGAAATGAAAAAGCTGGTTGATCCAACTTCCATTCAATACGGAATTCTCGATATCACCTTTTATCGGGATGATATCCGCAATTCCTTGCACGTTCCCACGGAAACGGATATCCCTTTTTCAGTGGAAAACAAAAATATTGTGCTGATCGATGATGTTCTTTACACAGGTCGGACTATTCGTGCGGCACTTGATGCCCTTCTCGACCTGGGCCGGCCATCTAAAGTGGAACTTTGTGTTCTTATCGACCGGCGGTTCAGCCGTCAGTTTCCCATTCAGCCCGACTATGTTGGCAAGTCCATCGACTCAATCATATCCCAGAAAGTAAAAGTATTCTGGAAATCCAGGGATGAAAAACAGGAAGTGGTATTGCTTGAACAGGTTCGCAGCGAGGAACCTGTTGAATAGTTATGGACATTTGAGGCAGAACGGCCCGGAATCAAAAACATTTGGCTACTAATCCGCAGATCCTGTAACTTCGCTTCCTGAAATGCAACTTTCAGTAAAACACCTTCTCGGCATAAAAGATCTTCAGGCGCAAGACATACAAATCATTCTTGATACCGCAACCCAATTCAAAGAAGTTCTGCAGCGCCCTATTAAAAAAGTTCCTTCATTGCGCGATGTAACCATCGTAAATCTCTTCTTCGAAAATTCAACCCGAACGCGAATTTCATTTGAACTGGCCGAAAAAAGGCTGAGTGCCGATACCATAAATTTTACCGCCAGTGCATCATCGGTATCTAAGGGCGAAACCCTGTTGGATACGGTGAACAATATTCTGTCGATGAAGGTAGATATGGTGGTTATGCGCCATAGTGCCAGCGGCGCTCCCCACTTTCTGGCCCGCCATATTCCGGCCGCCATCGTAAATGCCGGGGACGGCATCAATGAACACCCGACCCAGGGTTTGCTGGATGCATTTTCAATCCGTGAAAAACTGGGTACTCTGGAAGGAAAAAAAGTGGCCATCATCGGCGATGTAATGCACTCGCGGGTGGCAATGAGTAATTTGTACCTGCTCAAAAAAATGGGAGCTGAAGTGATGGTTGCCGGTCCGCCAACCCTCATTCCAAAATATCTGGAAGAAGCCTTTGATGTAAGAGTGGAATATAACCTGCGTAAAGCGCTTCAGTGGTGTGATGTTGCCAATGTATTACGGATACAACTGGAGCGGCAGAATCAGGTGCTGTTCTCCTCGCTGCGCGAATACAACCTGGCTTATGGAATTACCCGCTCGCTGCTGGATAGCCTGGATAAAGAGATTGTGATCATGCACCCGGGTCCGATCAACCGGGGTGTGGAACTCGACAGTGATGTGGCAGACAGCAATCAGTCGATCATTTTGCAGCAGGTTGAAAATGGGGTAGCGGTGCGTATGGCCGTCCTTTATTTACTGTCGGGTGGCCGGCAGATTTCTTCCTGATCCCTTTCCTATATCTTTATGGCATTTATTCCATCAAAATAATCACATGGCCCGTATCGCATTGTTTCCCGGAACTTTTGACCCCATTACGATCGGACACCTGGATATTATCGACAGAGCGTTACCGCTTTTTGATAAACTGGTAATCGGCATTGGTAAAAACGTAAATAAAACGCCCATGTTCTCCGAAGCGCAAAGGGTGGAATGGTTAAATGAATTGTATAAAGACAATCCGGATATAAGTACCGTGGTGTATGAAGGCCTTACGGTTGAGTGCTGCAAAAAGGTAAACGCCAATTTTATCGTGCGGGGAATCCGCTATGTGAACGATTTCGAATACGAAAAAGCAATTGCTGACATGAACCGCAGCCTCGAAAACAATATTGAAACCATATTCCTGACCTGCCTTCCCCAGTACACATCCGTTGCATCAACCCTGGTTCGGGATGTGATCCGGCATGGCGGAGATGCAAGTCAGTTTCTGCCCGATCTTGTATCGCGATCTCTGGAAGCAAGCCTGAAGAAAGGGCAGGCTAAAACCCGGATCTGATATGTCAGAAATCTGGTATCATAAAAATCTTCGGCCCGAAGATCTTGGTAAACTTGGGAAGAACACCCTTTCGGAACATATCGGGAT